>JAZNIS010000113.1:0-4759 GCA_045577635.1 Clostridia bacterium | reverse complement strand
ATGAAGCAAAGTCATTTCTTGACGATTCTCCTCCTCGCTAAGTTTCGAGTGATCCTTATGAAAATAACCATGATTACCTAATTCATGACCAGAATTATAAATTTCTAGTAGTTTTTGATGTTCTTTTTCTGCCCACTGACCACCAATAAAAAAGGTTGTTTTTACATTATAATCTTTTAAAACTTTTAAAATATCAGAAATATATTCGGTGCCCCAATACACATTAAACATTAAAGAAACTTTGTTACTTTCCCTGTTTCCGTTATAAATTGCAACAGGTTTATTTGAGCCAAAAACTGTTTGAGAATTAGGATATAAAGTTATAAAAAACATTGAAATTAAAACTACAAAAATAATTAAATTTGATATGCCATTAATAAAAAACTTTTCTTTAAATTTAATATTCATTATAAATACCCATAAATATTATTTTATTTAAAGATATGAAAAATTTTATTAATATATGTCTAAAATGATATTAACAAATAAAAAAGAACAGCAGTTATGCCGTTCTTTAATTTTTTATTGAATATTTGTTTTGTTTTCCACTTTTCTTGGTGCACCACATGATGGACATTTTATAGTGTTTTTTGTTAAGTATGCTTTGCAATAAGGACATTCGTAGTAATCTTCTACTTGAACATTTTCTTCCTTAGCTTGTTTAAACACTAACTTGCTTGGTTTAGAAATGATTTTACTGATATCACCATAAGCAGAAATTTTAAATTCGCCAGCTAATTCAAAAGCATGTGCTTCTGTCATAGTGTAATCATCATCAGATTTTCCGTCTCTAACTTCTCCTGAATCATCTTGCCAAGTATAGCAAATGGAATAAAGTGGTGTTCCGTTATAAACAATTCCTGGTTTAATTGCAACAAATTGTGCTGTGTAAGTTTTGCCTTTAAATGCCAAAACTCCCCTTTTAATAAATTTAATAATAAACACAATTTCAATAATCCAGAAACAAATATCAACTAATCCAAACACAACAACAAATATTAATGATGTTTTAATTCCTTGACTTTTTAACCAAGAGAAATCGGCAGGAACTGATTCAAAAGTTTCTGGATCATATTTAATTTTAATAGTTTTTAATTTTTTTACTTCTAACAAAGTGTAATTTGCTTCGGTTCTATTAGAATATGTTTCACCATTTACAGTAAATTCATATTCAACAGAATAGTAAGAAACATCGTTAACAGTTATATTGCTTCTTTCAGAACCCTCAACAACAATCGCTTCAGCAGCCACACCTGTTTCTTTAATTTCGTTGTATCTTGGAATAGCTAAAACATCTTCCATCATTAAAAAAGGTGGAATAGCAAATGTAACTGCAAATAATAAGAAAAATAAAAATAAAAATCCCCTTGCACTTTTCATAATAATTTAATCCCTTTTCGTAATTTATATTAATTATAATATAAAGTTTGAAAAAAAACAAAAAAAAGAGCAATAATTTTGCTCTTTTTAATAATTAGTTGTTATTTACAGCAAGTAATTTTAAATCAATTCTATCTTTTTCATCAATTTTAATTACTTCTACTTCAACAATGTCGCCAATTTTAACAACATCTTCAACTTTTTCTACTCTTTTAGAACTTAATTTAGAAATGTGAATCATTCCTTCTTTGTTCCAACCAAAGCTTACGAAAGCACCAAAAGGCATAATTCTTTCAACTTTTGCAGTGTAAATTTTACCAACTTCAACAACTTCTGCAATTCCTAAAATAATTTGTTTAGCTCTAGCACTCTTTTCTTCATCTAAACCAGCAACACAAACTCTACCATCGTCTTCAATGTCAATTTTTACACCGGTTTCTTCAATGATTTTATTAATTGTTTTTCCGCCAGAACCAATAACATCTTTAATTTTATCTGGGTTGATTGTGAAGGTGATGATTTTTGGAGCATATTTGCTAACTTCTTTTCTAGGTTCAGCAATAACTTCTGTCATCTTATTTAAAATGAATAATCTACCCTTTCTAGCTTGTTCTAATGCTGTTCTTAAAATTTGTTCGTCAATTCCTTTGATTTTAATGTCCATTTGAATTGCTGTTATACCTTGAGTTGTACCAGCAACTTTAAAGTCCATGTCGCCAAGGAAATCTTCTAAACCTTGAATATCAGTTAAAACGGCAACCTTGCCAGATTCGGTGTCTTTAATTAAACCCATAGCAATACCAGCAACAGGAGCTTTAATAGGAACACCAGCATCCATAAGTGCTAAAGTGCTACCACAAACACTTGCTTGGCTTGTGCTGCCATTACTGCTTAAAATATCACTAACAGTTCTAATAGCATATGGGAACTCATCTTCGCTTGGTAAAACAGGAAGTAAAGCTCTTTCAGCAAGTGCACCATGACCAATTTCACGACGGCCTGGTCCTTTAATTGATTTAGCTTCACCTGTTGAATAACCAGGCATATTATAGTGATGCATATATCTTTTTTCGCTTTCACCATCTTCTAATCCATCTAAAATTTGAGTATCGCGAAGAGAACCTAATGTTGCAGTTGTTAATGCTTGTGTTTCACCACGAGTAAATACAGCTGAACCATGAACTCTTGGTAATAAACCAACTTCGCACCAAATTGGACGAATTTCATCAGTTTTACGGCCATCAGGACGAACACCATCGTTAATAATTTTAGATCTCATTGTTTCTTTTTTCATTTTGTAAAGAACATCTAAAATTTCTCTTTGAGAATCAGGATATGTTTCAGCAAAGTGTTCTAAAACTTCTGCATCCATTTGTTCTTCAGCATATTGTCTTTCATGACGATCAAAATGATCCATAACAGCTTTAACTTTGTCGGTTGCAAATTCTCTAACACTTGCTTCAATATCTTCAGGGATTACATAGTAATCAATATCTTCCCTTTTTGTAACACCAAGTTCTTCTGCAACTTTTTCTTGGAAAGCAACTTGTTTTTTAATTTCTTCGTGTGCAAATAAAATTGCTTGAAGCATAACTTCTTCACTAACTTCTTTTGCACCTGCTTCAACCATTAAAATAGCATCTTTTGTTCCTGCAACGGTTAAATCCATTAAACTAACTTCTCTTTGTTCTTGAGTTGGGTTAATAATGTATTTTCCATCAACATAAGCAACATCAACACTTCCTGTTGGACCACCAAAAGGAATATCAGAAATTGTTAATGCTAAAGAACTTGCAAACATTGCAATAGGTTCTGGTGCACTATCAGGATTAACTGAAAGTGGTGTTGCAACAACTGATACATCGTTAAATAAACCTTTTGGGAATAAAGGTCTTAATGGACGGTCAATTAAACGGCTTGTTAAAATTGCTTGGTCGCTTGCTCTACCTTCTCTCTTTTTAAATCCACCAGGAATTTTACCAACGGCATATAGTTTTTCTTCAAAATCTACACCCAATGGGAAGAAATCTTGACCAGGACGAGGAGATTTGCTCATTGTAGCATTAACCATAACAACAGTTTCATCGCAACTAACGATTACACTACCATTACTTTGGAAAGCATATTTACCAATTGTGATATTTACCTTTCTTCCGCCAATTTCTGTTTCAAATTTTTTTACTTCGTTCATTTTATCCTCCTTGAACTTACCAAATAAATTAAATTAGCACTTTAATTATTTAAATGTTGTTTGCATTAAAAAAGAAAAGGTGAAAAAAGAATTTCACCTTAACTGATGGTAACTTATCTGATACCTAATTTTTTCTTTAATTCACGACAAGCTTCAAGGTCTTTTCTTTCGTAGTATTTAAGTAAACTTTTGCGATTAGCAACCATTTGAATTAAACCACGACGAGAATGGTTATCGTTTTTGTTTGATTTTAAGTGTTCTGTTAATTCGTTAATTCTTGCTGTTAAAATAGCAATTTGAACTGCACAAGAACCTGTATCAGTATCACTTAATTGATAAGCCTTGATAACTTCTTGTTTTTTATCTTTTTTAATCATGATTTTCCCTCCTAAAATATTCACTTTTTACCAAGCATATCGTAAAATTTAAGGGATTCGCGATAAACCTAGTTAAAAGCACCGATAAAATATTAACATAGTTAATAATAATTGTAAAGAATAAATTAAATTTTATTTAAAAAATTCGTGTTTTTTAGCGATTATTTCGTCAATTCTAGTAATATAATCGTTTAAATTTTTAACATTTGCATTTCGTTCAATACGGTTTTGCAAACTAAAAAATCTTTTTGTTATGGCATTTGCCCCAACTGCAATAATTGTTGCAACTTCTTCCATACTGTCAATATTAAACAAACATTCCTTACCCTTTTTTGAGTAACCTATGTTTTCAAGGTTTCCAACCATATTTTTTTGTTTATACAAATAATAAGGATTATAGCCATTTTTTGTTAAAGTGTCGTATGCAAAATCAACCATTTTAACAACTTCATTTGTTTCACCTTTATCCCCTTCACCCTCACTTAATTTACTTGTTCGTTTAACACTTAATGTGTGAACAGTAATATTATCAGGGTTAAGTTCTAATGTTTTTAATAAACTTTTTTTGAATGTGTTAAAACTTTCGTTAGATAATCCTGCAATTAAATCCATATTAATAGTAAACCCGTAAGGTTTTGCAAAATTAAAGCAATTTATAACATCATCAGCAGTATGAGCTCTACCAATTTCTTTTAATGTTTTATTTGAAAAAGTTTGAGGATTTATACTAATTCTTGTTACTTTATGTTTCTTTAAAACATCTAATTTTTCTTTTGTTATTGTGTCTGGCCTACCAGCTTCAACTGTAAAT
>JAZNIS010000112.1:0-2910 GCA_045577635.1 Clostridia bacterium | reverse complement strand
TTTACCAGCACTTTATCCTAACGACCCAACTTTAAATTATTCAATGCTAAATGGAATTCAAAATGGAAACGATGCTATGGTTGTTTATCCAAAACTTACAAAAATGAAAAAAGAAGAACGGGAACAAACCATTAAAAGTTTACTAGAATATTGCAAACTAGATACTGTTGCTATGGTTAAAATTTATGAGTTTTTATTAAAGGAAACAAACAATTAAAAAATCAGGAAATCTTCCTGATTTTTTTGTGTAATATAAAATATTATTGTTAAACAATAACTCCGTATTACTAGTTTAAATAAATTTATTTTTTATGTTGTGCTGTGCTATAATAAAGTATTATTTAACTATGGTGGTAAAGTATGACAAAACTATATTTAAAAAATGAACTTTTATTTGCAATATTATTTATTGTTGTTTATGTTGTTGGTGCTGCTGTTTTAGATGCTGTATCCGATATGGTTGGAATAAGTAAAGTGTTTACTTTGCCTTTTTTATTTATTGTTGCAGTTATAGTTTTTGTTTGGGTAAAAAAGCAAAATTTAATGCAAAAATATGGATTATGTAAACCTGAATTCACAGCAAAAAAATTTTTATTTTATATTCCACTTTTAATTTTGATTTCAACAAATTTTTGGTTTGGTGTTAAATTAAATTTTAGTTGGCTAGAAACTATTTTTAATGTGCTATCAATGCTTTTAGTTGGTTTTTTGGAAGAAATAATTTTTAGGGGCTTTTTGTTTAAAGCTATGGAAAAAGATTCGGTTAAACCAGCAATAATTGTTTCAAGTTTAACTTTTGGAATAGGGCATATAATAAACTTGTTAACAGGTGGATTTTCTAACATTGTTGCAAATTTATGCCAAGTTTGTTATGCAACAGCAGTTGGCTTTTTGTTTGTTATAATGTTTTATAAGGGTGGTTCATTAATTCCTTGTATTTTAACACATAGTTTGGTTAATGCCGCATCGGTTTTTCAAAATGCCACAGTTATTAATAACACAGCCGAAATTTTAATTTCATTAGCAATAATTGTTGTTGCAGTGGTTTACACAGTTGTTCTATTAAAAACCTTAAAACCTAAATCATCACAAGTAAATAATGTTGAACTAGAAATTGAACAAATTGAAAAATAAATTTAATAAATTATTGACAAAGGGGTATAAGTTTTGATATATTTAAATCGCACTTAATTAAAAAGCCGTTTTGATTGGTGCGAATTAAATATTTTGGAGAGTTGGCTGAGCGGTCGAAAGCGGCGGTCTTGAAAACCGTTGATGTGAAAGCATCCTGGGGTTCGAATCCCTAACTCTCCGCCAAGAGCAATCGCATTCTAACACCGTTGTTGGAGTGCGATTTTTCTATTTCTGCATTAAAGGTGTTGCTGGATTCGTTGTCCCAACCAAAAAAATCAATATACTCAAACTCATTACTTAAAACAAAAAAAGAAATGAATTTGGAGATTTTTGTAAATGATACCAAAAAACTTCAACTCACACCCCACTTTTACAATTTATCTTTTAAGCCCACATTAAATTATAGGCTTTTTAAATTAGAAATTTTTTTGAAAAATTGTGAAAAAATGCAACAGTTTTAAAGCATCTGTGCTATACTAAAAATATCATATAGAACATATATTTATAGGAGGTTCTATGAAAAAGAAATTTTTAAGTTTTGTTTTAGCAATAGGCTTGATTTTGCCTTGCACATTTATGTTAGCTGCTTGTGGTAAAAATCCACCAGATGAGCCAGTTAGCCTCGTTGGTAAAGAGGTGATAATTGAATGCAGTGATGAGGCAATGGAATGGTCTGAATTTACATTTACCGCTAGCTATTATGATGATGGCGACACTTATTTTTTATCACTAACTGCTGAAGAGGCAATTAATCAGACCGAATACTTTAATGGTCTTGAATTAGTTAAAGCTTTTACAGGAAATCAAAATATAAGTTCTTCAAGTGAAGCAAAAACTGCAATAGAAGCAAAAATTAAGAGCCTTGTTTTAGAAGGAATGCCAAAATTGGCATTTCACAATCAAGAAAAACAAGTTGCGACTTATAGCCACTCTGGTAATTTAATAAAAACATATAATTACGAAGTTGAAAGAGATTCATATGGTAATGATTTGTACACTATAAAAGATGAATCCAATGAAACAGTTGGTCAAGTACAAGTTTCTGGTAGTTCAATTTCGCTAGTTGGAACTGTTGGATTTGGCTCAATATTCTATTGGGATTCGGAACCAGAACTTGATTATAATTTGCAAATAACTCTACCAATAGCTGGTGGTGCGACTGATGGAGAACCAAAAGTTACAACATTTAATGATGCCAAAACCGGCGCACATTTTAGTTTTGGTTATAATAATTACAAGTATGTAGTTGCTGAATAAAAAAAATAATCCTATTAGGTATATCCTAGTAGGTTTTTATTTTAACAAAAATTTACCGAAAAGTGTTAGATTAAAACCACTATTATTCCGTTAAAAAAGATTGTCTCCAAGCATTAATGGATACAATTTTTTTTATTTTTTATTCGGTTGAGTTTATAAAAAATAATACACAACTATAAAAGTGTGATATAATTTAAAAGAGGTGAAATATGAAAGATACTTGTGATATGCATATACACACCCGCTATTCTGATGGTAATTTGTCGGGTAGTGAATTGTTAGAGTATGCTGCAAAACGGGGATTAAAAAAATTATCTATTACTGACCACGATTGTGTTGATTTTTATTTAGATAAAAACAATATGGATATGTTAAAAAATTTTGATTATATTACGGGTTGCGAATTTAATTGTGCTTATGGAGATGTTCCCATTGAAATATTAGGTTATGGCATAGATGTTGTGGCTGCAAAAAAATATTTAGATAAATATGGAGTTACTGAAAATATTCTGGAAAGAT
>JAZNIS010000111.1:0-3821 GCA_045577635.1 Clostridia bacterium | reverse complement strand
AAGAGCTTCAATAATTTCAAAAGCACCAGTTTTTTGACCTTCAATTCTGTATGGGTTTACAGAGTTTACAAGTTTAATTGCTGAGTTATTAGAAATTTCAATAACCATTTCTAATGCTTCGTCAAAATTGCCTTCAATGGCAATAATTTCTGCACCATACATCATAGCTTGAGATAATTTACCTAAAGCGATATATCCATCAGGAATTAAAACAAAAACTCTAACGCCAGCTTTTGCACCATAAGCAGCAGCTGCAGCTGAAGTATTACCTGTTGAAGCACAAATAATTGCTTTAGAACCATCTTCAACAGCCTTTGTAACAGCCATTGTCATGCCTCTATCTTTAAAGCTACCTGTTGGGTTTGCACCTTCGTATTTCAAATAAACATTGCCTTTTATTCCTATTTTTTTCGCTAAATTATCAGCTTTAATTAAAGGAGTATTACCTTCGTTAAGCGTAATAATAGGAGTTTTGTCCGTAACAGGTAAATATTCTCTATATTTATTGATTAAACCTTGATAATGATATTTTTCCATATTGCCTCCTAGTTCATTACTCTTAATAGGTTATTTATTTTAATAATACATTCTGATTTTAAAAGTTCTTCTAAAGCCTTTTGAACATCAGATTCTTTACTTTTTTCTGTGATTACAACAATTTCTGCTGTATTATCTTCGTTAATTCCATTTTGCATGATTGTTGAAATGTTAATATTATTTTTGCCGCAAATAGTTCCAATGATACCAATTGCTCCAGGGTTATTACCTGCATTGATTGATAAGTAATACTCATTGTAAGTATCTCCAATATCAACTTGGTCAGCTATTTCGTTATGGTTACATATTGCTTGCGGGATTGGTCTATCTGATGCTTCAAGTTCGGCAGCCAATACAAGTAAGTCGCCAACAACAGAACTTGCTGTTGGGTCTGCACCAGCTCCAGCACCAGTTAAAACCAAATCACCAACTGGTTTTCCGCTTAGCATAATAGAATTTGTAGCGTTATCTATTTTTGCTAATAGGTGTTTTTTAGAAATTAACATTGGGTGAACCCTAACATCTATTTTGCCATTTTCTAAAACTTGTCCCATCGCGATAAGTTTGATTCTATAACCAAGTTCTTTTGCTGACTTTATATCTTGTGCGGTAATTTTAGTTATACCTTCACGATAAATTTTATTTATATCAACTTTTTTATTGAAAGAAATTGTTGATAAAATAGCTATTTTATATGCAGCATCAAATCCTTCAACATCACCTGTTGGGTCCGTTTCCGCATAACCAAGTTCCTGTGCTTGTGTTAATGCAGTTTCATATGAAAGGTCTTTTTCTGCCATTTTTGTAAGGATGTAATTTGTTGTTCCATTTAAAATAGCTGCAATTTTTGTAATTTTGTTTGCACAAAGTATTGTCTTAACAGGCATTATAATTGGGATACCGCCAGCTACTGCTGCTTCATATAAAATGATTACGTTGTTTTCTTTTGCTATTCTAAAAAGTTCACTTCCATTTTTCGCAAGTAGTTCTTTATTTGCAGTAACTATATGCTTTCCATTCTTTATTGCTGTTTTTAATAAGTCAAAAGTTGGGTTAACACCACCAGCAACTTCTATGACAACATCAATTTCTGGGTTATTAACAATTTCGTATGCGTTATCGGTTAATAAGGTCTCATCAAAATTTTCAATATTTCTTTTTTTATTGATGTTTTTTACTGCAATTTTAACGATTTGAATGTCTTTAAACGATTGTAGTACACTGTACACACCGCCACCAACAGTTCCAAACCCGATGATTCCGACTTTTAGTGCTTTCATAAATTCTCCGACTATTTGTGTATAAAACAATTAAACCACAATTAATAATAAAAAACACCTTGTAAATTAATACTCCAAGAATTGATTTTAAGAAATGTAACGAAATTTAAGACTTCTGAATTTGACCATTAAAAAATGTTTTTATATACATGTAAGCAAAAGATAAACACTAGGAGCACAGGATATGGGATATGTTTCATTATTTAGTAACGCAGCATTTGGCGGAAATAGTACTGTATTTTCTGTGTCACGAGGTGGAGAAACAGCTGGTAGTGTAGCTAGAAGCGTTGGTGTATCTGGCTTGGGTGGCGAGACAGCTGGCAGTGTTGCAAGTTCATCTTGTGGCTCATCTTGTGGTTCTTCTTCTGGTGGTTGTTCTTTTTCTGCTATTGCATAAATGGGAAAAACAGTAAATACACATAAAAAAGAGATGCTTTTAAAGCATCTCTTTTTCTTTAGAAAAATTTTAAACTTGTTTCATTGCTGCGTAGCAATCTTTACAATAAACTTCTTTTCCTTCGATTGGCTTGAATGGAACTTTTGTTTGACATCCGCATTTTGTACAAGTTACTTCAAATAGTTTTTTTCTATTTTTTTGTCTTCTGTTTTTTCTGCATTCATTGCAACGTTTTGGTTTGTTAACAAGTCCTCTTGATGCATAGAATTCTTGTTCTCCTGCAGTAAACACAAATTCACTTCCGCAATCTTCGCAAATAAGCTTTTCGTCTTGGTACATTTAGTTTTCTCCTTAATTTGGGTAATGCTTGTAAATAATTTGCGATAGGAATAAAAGGTTTTATTACTAAATAGTTATCTACAAGTGATATTGTATAATTTTACTTTGTTTTTAGCAAGAAAAAAGATAAGAAGTATTTCTAGAGTATAATATTAAGATATGTAAAAAATTTAAAAAACATGCCAAACATGTGGCAATAATATTATTTTAGGAGATTTAAAACTGCAGGTAGTCATCTGTGAGGAACAATGGTCTATAACGTAGGGGTACAACAAAACATTAGTAACAGGGCGGTAACACCGTCTTTTGGTGCTGAAAAGCAAGAAAAAAGAAGTAAGTGTGAAAACCATGACGCAATTATGGTTGCGGAAATGAAAAAGCATCCAATTTCCACTAACTTGAAAATTCAAGCAGATAAATTTGTTAATGCTTGTACAAAATATCCCAAAAAAGGTTTATCTGGCAGTAAAAATGCTAATTTCTATGAATTCCTAACAATGGGCAGTGTTCCTTATGTTGTAGGTAGTGCAATGATGATAGGCGTGTTTAATGCAGCATCTAAATTTTTTGATACCCCAGCTGCAAAAAATGCATCTAAACTAGGTAAAAAAATGGGACTTGGCGTTTTGGCTTATGGATTAGCTAAAACTGCTTCTAAAAAACTAATAGAACTTCCTGTTAAATGGAAGCATGGTATTGATGTTAACATGCCATATAAAAAAGTTGTTTATGAATTGCCAGAAGAAGGTAATAAAGATAACTTAGTTACACATGAATATCACAAAGTGTTTGAAAGTGTAGATTTCCCACGTTGGGATTTATTATACGGAAATGAAAATTTTGGTCCAGAAAGAAATGCATATTTTGAAAAAGTTGCTAAGAAAATGGGCATGGATGATGGTGATTTAGAGCATGCCGATCAAAAAGTTAAACCAAAAATTAAAGAAAAATTGGTTCAAACAAAAGTATTTTCAACATTAGCATCATATTTATGGGCTGGAACAGCCGTTGGTGTTGCAATGCAAAAGCCTTGGGAAAGTTTAAAATTTGGTAAAGGTTTTGTGAAAGACTTCGGTTCAAAATTTGTTGAAAGTTGTAAACAATTTGTTAAAAATGAGAGCAAAGGTGCGACAATAGCGGGTAGAACCCTATTGGGTGCTGCTGTTGGTGTTACTTTGTTAGGCAATTTCATGACTCTTTTTGACTTTAATAAAGATAAGGAAGTCGGAGGCCAAGCGGTCTTAGGAAGACAATGTCATAAATCAACT
>JAZNIS010000110.1:0-9731 GCA_045577635.1 Clostridia bacterium | reverse complement strand
GTCAGACTTGCGTCCATTGCCCAATATTCCCCACTGCTGCCTCCCGTAGGAGTCTGGTCCGTGTCTCAGTTCCAGTGTGGCCGATCACCCTCTCAGGTCGGCTATCTATCATCGTCTTGGTAGGCCGTTACCCCACCAACTAACTAATAGAACGCAAGCTCATCCTATGCCGATACATATCTCTTTTACCCCTAGATGATGCCATCCTGTGGTCTTATGCGGTATTAGCAGGTATTTCTACCTGTTGTCCCCCTGCATAGGGCAGATTGCTCACGCGTTACTCACCAGTCCGCCACTAAGTCAATTTGGAGCAAGCTCCAAATCGCTTCGTTCGACTTGCATGTGTTAAGCACGCCGCCAGCGTTCGTCCTGAGCCAGGATCAAACTCTTATGTTTAATCTTACTTAGAACACAACACTGTTGTGCTTCTTTATTACTTTTAGTAAAGTTCGTTCAACTCATTAGAATTTAACAGGTATGATTGTTTCTTACCTTGTTACTTTCTTTTATGGTCTTTTTAATCTGTATTCTATTGTTATTGTTCGTTGCACTCGCCTTCCGTTGAATGCAATGCTAGTTTACTATATACCTTTAACCAAGTCAACACTTTTTTTAAACTTTTTTAACTTTTTTTAAACTTTTTTTCATTTGCTCCAAACACACACCCTGGTGTTTGCAACACATAATAAAAAATATATAATAAAGCCATTAATATGGGTTAAAAATTAACTATCTCATTAAACATATTTATTTGTTCAAACATAATTTTTTCTAGCTGACACCTATTATAATTTAAGTTTTTAACAAGCAATAAAAACATTAATATCTTTAAAATTTCGCCTTCCGTTTTTAAAAAATCAATAAAACAACTTTTTAAATTCCCTTCTTCCAAAACATCTATACTTGCTATTCCCATACTCTCCAAAATTTTTAAATGGTTGGCAGTGTTTATTGTTGTTTTAATGTTTTTATTAACTTTATTTAATTGTTTTAATTGCTTTTGTTGCAACAGCAGATAAACAGCAAGTTCGTTCAATCTGCCCTTTTGTTCTAAAACAGCAACATTCACTTCGGCTGTTTTTGCTTTATTTAATTTTAAATATTCCCGATTTAAAACTGTAATTAATTGCTCATTTGGCAAAGGATAATCGTTATATTCCATAATAAGCTCCAACTCTTTTTAATATGTTTATGCAATTAACCACAATTATTTAACTATAATAATATATTTATATAATATTAATATCATAATAAATAAAATCAAAAAACAAAAAAAATAAACCCCGTTTGGGGTTTATTTATAAAATTTTAATGAGCATAAGTTGTAAAGTTTGTTGTAGCATTTGTAGAATTTACATTTAATTTTGCTAATGTGGTAGCAGTTTCACCATCAGCCAATTCTAATACTTGAACATAACCTTCAACAGCATTTGCATTGTTTTCGGTTGAAGAAATGCTTACACTTCCAACATTACCAGAAATTGAACCAGCACCTTTAAATTTAAATGCTGCAATATTTGGAACAGAAACTGTTGCACTTCCACCTGTTACAGTAATTTTGTGTTCAATAGGGGTTGTACCACTATTTTTTTGAATATTTCTCATTTCATAATAAGAAACATTTAAATTTCCGCCACCACTTAAAATATCTGTTTTAAATACAGCATCTTTAATTGTTGTAGAAGCATTTTCGTTATAAACTTCCATGCATTCTTGGAAATTGTCTTTATCTAGTTCAGCAGTGTTATACCAATTAATATCAAATGTAGCACTGATTTTACCACTTTTATTTTTTAGGAAACCTTTACTACGATATTTTTCAATGGTAATATCACCTTTTTCACTAATTGCACTAATAGAAGCATTTGCTTGTTTAACAACAATGTTACCATCGGTAGAAGTTAAACTTGCATTTTGATTTAATGTGCCAATATTAATATTGCCATATGTAGTAACAATTGAAAGTTCGCCACTAGCATTTTCTAAATCAATGTTAATATTGTTTGTAATAATTGTATTAAGAGTTGTTGTAAAAATAGAATTTAAATTTTCAATTTCAAAATATCCGTTAGGAACATTGAAATAAAAATCTTTACAAGTAGCAATTTCGTTTGCTCTAACTAAAACATCTTTACCAACAATGTTAAGTTTTGTTGCAATAATTCTGTTAAATGTAAAGTCACCTCTATCTGCAGATAGATAGAAACCAAATTTATCGTTGTCAATTTTACTATCTAAACCAACAGGTTTTGAACCATTTGTAATAACATCAATAAAGTTAACTGTTTCATCATTACCCATTACAGCTGGAGCAATATAAGTATTTTTGCTATCAGAATTTGATAATGAGAAATCAAATTTACCTGTTTTTGTTTTAGCATTTAATTTAGATAAGAATACATATCTTGCATAGTTATCAGCAGAATAACCTTCGGCTGTTGTATCAATAGCATCAACAAGTTCATTTTTATATTCTGCACCAGCACCGGTTGCAACTTTAACAGGTGTAGAATTAATGTTTGCCCATTTAAAATCACCTGTTGTTGTTTCAATATCTAAACCTGTAACATTTAAATCATGAACACTGTTTGTAGCACTTTTACCTGTTCCTTCAATGTTGATGTTACCTGTTGTTGTTTTAATGTTTAAAACATAAGATGAAGAGTTTGGTAGGTAAACTTTAATTTCACTTTTTCTACCTAAAACAGCACCGTCAATAGATGCAGCATTAACATAGATGTTATATTTTTTAGTTTCAGCATTTTCAGGATAAACTAATTTATCGTTGTAGTCACCTTTATAAAAACCAAACATATCGTCTACTTTAACAATATTTGCAAATTTTGTGCTATCAGTAAATTGATAAACACCAACATTATGCACACCAGCATCAATGTAAACATTATATGTTTTGCCAACTTCTAATTCGGTAGTGTTAATGTTAACCACTTGTTGGTTGCTTCTAAACATAATTTTCCAACCAAACACATCAAAATTAGGGAAGATAAACATACAACCTGCAATAAGCACAGCAAAGATTAATAATGCACCTAAAATAAGTAATGTATAAATCCCTATACCTTTTAAAATTTTCATAAATTTCCCCTTTTTCACACTAGGATTTACAAATTTAGCCCCACAAGGAGACCGTTTTGTTAATTTTATTATATATTAAAAATATAATACGGTCAATAACTTGATTAAAAAATCAAAAAAAACAAGAACTAAAATCGTCCTTGTTTTTAATGTTTTTCAAGCATTATTTTAAAATTGCTTTAATTCTTCTTACTCCAGCACTGCTACTTTCTTCTTTTTGAATTTTAAATTCGCCTAGTACCTTTGTGTTTTCAACATGAGGGCCTGTGCAAATTTCTTTACTAACTTCGCCAACAGAATAAACAGTTACAATATCTGGATATCTTTCAATAAATTGATGTTCAGCACCAATTTCAACAGCTTTTTGTTTTGGCATTTCTTCTTTTGTTACAGGAATTTCAGCTTTAATCCAACCATTAACAATGTTTTCTAATTGTGCAATTTCTTCTGCTGTTAATTTGTGATCACAAGGGAAGTCAAATCTTAACCTTTCTGGTGTAATATTTGAACCTGCTTGATGACAATTTTCACCCAACACTTGTTTAAGTGCTGCATTAAGTAGGTGTGTGGCAGTGTGATATTTTGTTGTTTGTTCACTATCATCACTTAAACCACTTTTAAATGCTCCTTGTGGCACAGCTTTAGATTTTGCTTGATGTTCTTCAAATGCTGCTTTAAAGCCATTTTCATCAACAGCATAACCCCTTTCTTGTGCTAATTCAACAGTTAGTTCAAGTGGGAAACCAAATGTATCATATAATCGGAAAGCTGCTTTTCCACCAATTTCATCTTTAACAACTTCGCCTTTTTGTTTAGCAAATTCTTTGTGTTTTTCAATTCCAAAAATAACTTTATCAAATTCTTTTAAACCTTGTTCTAGGGCTTTATTGAATTTATCCATTTCCTTGTTTAATTCAGATAAAATATATTCTTCTTTTTCTAACAGTAATGGATAAGCTTGGTTGTAAATTTGTTCAATATAAATTTTTGCAACTTCAATTAAATTTTCAGAAGTTAAATTTAAAGTTTTTCCATAACGGATTGCCCTTCTCATTAATCTTCTTAAAATATACCCTGCACCAACATTTGATGGAACAATTCCTTTTTCGTCACCAATAAGCATAACACTTGTTCTCATGTGGTCAGCAATAATTCTCATACCCTTTCTAGCTTCGGCATTATCTGCATAACTTAAAGCACAAGCAGATTCTAAATAACTAATTACAGGTTTGAAAATATCAATCATATAACCATCGGTTAAACCGTTGATATACATAAGCAATCTTTCAAAACCAAAACCTGTGTCAACATTTTTGTTTTCTAGTTCTTCGTATTTTCCGCCATCAAGCTTTTTATATTGCATATAAACATCGTTACCAATTTCAACCCATCTACCACATTCGCAAGTAATATCGCAATTTGGTCCACAAGGGTTATCGTGTCTTGGATAGAACCATTCGTTATCTGGACCACATGGTGTTCCAACTGTTCCTTCAAGTTCCCACCAATTATCTTTTTTAGGCAAATAGAAAATATTTTCTGGTTTAATACCGACTTGTTTAAGAAGGTTTGCAGTTTCTTCATCTCTAGGAGCATTACTATCACCTTCAAAAACAGAGCAACATAATTTTTCTCTATCAAAGCCAAGTTCTTTTGTTAAAAAATCAAAGGTCCATTGAGTTTTTTCTTTTTTAAAGTAATCACCCAAGCTCCAATTTCCCATCATTTCAAAAAATGTGAAGTGGCTTTCGTCACCAACACTTTCAATATCAACAGTTCTAACACAACCTTGAACATTACATAATCTAGTTCCCTTTTCGTGTTTAGCACCAAGCAGATATGGCATTAATGGTTGCATACCAGCAACATTAAACATTACACCTGTTGAGCCATCACCAATTAGTGAAACTGCACCAATATTAATATGTTTACGGTCTTCGTAAAATTTTAACCATTTTTCTCGTAATTCTTTACTTGTAATTTTCATATATTTAATCCTTAAAAATAAAATATTTAATTTGCTTACTTATATTAGCACACTTAAACAGATTTTTCAAATAATAAATTCTAAAATAGCACTATAAATTTACTATTAAATAGCAAAACCAGATTAACTTATAAAAATTACATTTTATTTTTTACCTCACCTAAAATCCTTTTCCTTTAATTTATACTTTGAAAATATTAAAAACGACCCAACCAAACAAACTAAAACACCCAAAAATAAAATTACAGCTATGCCTGTTTGAGTGAAACGAGTTTGAATAATTTTTTCGGGGTTAAACTTAATAAAATCCAGCATAGCACCCACAAAAAACAAGGCAATTGAACTTGTTAAATTTGCTGCAAAAGTTAAAAAACTTTGATAAACAGCACTTGAATTGTCACCATTAGCATTGGAAATTTTTTCGGTTACATCTAAATACATACTTGCCGGCAACAAATATAAAACACCCGAACCAAACCCCACAATAAAAATGGAAACAGCAACAACATAAAAAGAAAATTTAACAATTTCCCACCTTAAAATGTAAGCAAACATTATAAAAACAACACCAACAATTGCCACCAATAAACCCAACAACAATGTTGGTTTTTTATCTCTACCCAAACTAATTTTATACCAAAAGGGTTGGCTAGTAATCATACCAAACAATAGCACTGCAAGTAACACTGTGATTTTAAAAGATTCATACCCAAAACAATAGGTGAAAAAATGCAACCCAACACTAGTTAAAATTGTTGCACTAACCATGGAAAGCGAATACCCCCAAATCACAATTTTTTGTTGTGGGTTTTTTAAACAGTTTAAAAATTCAAAAAGTACTGTTTTTAAGCCAATTTTACTGTTATTACCAACCTGCTTTTTTTGGTTTGAAATTTTAATTAATCCAAAAGTGGAAACCAGCCCACAAACAAGCATTATTACACTGCACACCACCGACATTTTTACATAGCCATTAGGGTTAAGTTGACCTTGTGGAAATTCTGCTGTTGAAGGTAGAAAAATATTTAACATTATAGAGGGTAAAACCATACCTAAAATAAAGAAAATAGTTTTATAAATTTGAATTGATGTTCGGTCGTTATATTCTGTTACCAAATCAGAACAAAGTGCTGAATATGGTGTTGAAAACATTGTGCAAAATGTTTCGTTTAACAATAGTGATAAAATCACCCACAAAATTTTTATCCAATTAGGAAAACTGTTTGGAACAGCCCAAATAAAAATGTTTACAAGCGAAACACCCACCGAACCAATTAACATATATCCACACCGATAACCCAAAGCACCCATTTTTTTATTGTCGGAAACATATCCAAAAACAGGATCGGTAATAGCATCCCAAATAGTTGATAATGCAACTGCAAAACCAATAACCAAACCTGAAAGTTTTAAAACCGATGTTCCAAAAAACATAAAAAAGTTTGTTATAGTTTGATTAACCACACTATAACCCAAATTGCCCAACCCATAAAAAAATTTGTGTCTTCTTTTTAATTTCATACTGTTAGTTTTCCTAAAACAAAGGTTTTTTATTAAATAAAATAATATTTTATTTATTTTTTACCCCTTTTTAATTTCTTTATTTTTTTATTACTGATACAATATCAATTAGTAACAAAAAATTAAAAAAGGTGATAACTTATGAAAAACTTTGGTAAGTACTTTAAAAAGTACACAAAGGAATTAATAATGGCTCCTAGTTTTAAATTAATTGAAACTATAACCGAACTTATTATTCCACTTTTAATTTCATCAATGATTGATATAGGTGTTGCAAATCGCGACCTAAATCACATTATGTTTTACGGTGCAATTGTTATTGCATTAAACATTGTTGCAATTGTTGTTTCAATAATTTGTCAAAAATTTGCAGCAAGAGCAGGTATTGGCATAGGTGCTAATATAAGAATGGATTTATATAAAAAAATAAACACATTATCACACTCTGAACTAGATAAATATAGCACTGCCACAATCAACAACCGTTTAACACACGATATTACCCGTATTCAACAAGCAATATCTATGGTTGTAAGATTGGTTACCAGAACTCCATTCCTACTTATTGGTTCAATGATTATGGCTATGGCTATTGATCTTAAATTATCATTAGTTTTCCTAATTGTTATTCCACTTGTTTTAGGTGTTGTTGTTTTAATTATGAAAGGCACAGTTCCTATGTATGATAGAACACAAAAAAATCTGGACAATGTTTCAAATGTAACCAGAGAAAACCTACAAGGCAGCCGTGTTATTCGCTCATTTAACAAACAAGAATATGAAGAAAAAAGATTTGAAAAAGCAACCGAAAAATTAAGCAAAAGTTCAATTAAAGTTGCAGCAGTTTCTTCATTACTTAACCCACTTACAGCAACCATTATTAACTTTGCTATTGTTGCAGTTTTATGGTTTGGTGGAATTCAAGTAAATGTTGGTAGTTTAACACAAGGTCAAATTATTGCATTTATTAATTATTTAAGTCAAATTTCAATGTCATTAATTACACTTGCAAACATTGTTGTTGCATTAATTAAAGCTATTAACTGTGGCAAAAGAATTAACGAAGTGTTTAACACCGTTCCTTCAATTAAAAGCCCAAAATCAGAAAGCGGCTTAATTACAGTTATTGACGATGCAACCGATGTTGACAATTATGAATATGAAGTTGAATTTAATGGTGTAGATTTTGCCTACCCAAATACTGCAAAAAATGCAGTATCAAAACTAAACTTAAAAGTTAAAAAAGGTGAAACCATTGGTATTATTGGTGGAACAGGTAGTGGTAAAAGTAGCATAGTAAACCTAATTCCAAGGTTTTATGATGCAACAAAAGGAACAGTTAAAGTAAGAGGTAAAGATGTTAAAGAATATAATGTTGCTTACCTTAGAAGCATTATGGGAATTGTTCCACAAAAATCTGTTTTATTTAGTGGTTCACTTCGCGAAAATATGCAATGGCGAAAACCAGATGCAACCGATGAAGAAATTTTTAAAGCAATTAAAACAGCACAAGGCGAAGAATTTGTTAAAGAACTTCCAACAAAGTTAGACCATAAAGTTCAAGCTGGTGGTAAAAACTTTTCGGGTGGACAAAGACAAAGATTAACAATTGCCAGAGCACTTGTTGGCAATCCTGAAATTTTAATTATGGACGATAGTGCAAGTGCACTTGACTTCCAAACAGATGCTAATTTAAGAGCAGCTATTAAGAAAAACACAAACAAAATGACAGTATTTATTGTTTCCCAAAGGGTTAACACAATTAGAAATGCCGACCAAATTATTGTTGTTGATAAAGGCAACATTGTTGGACATGGCACACATAACGAATTAATGGAGAGTTGTGCAGTTTATAAAGAAATTCACGACTCACAAACAAAGTAGGAGGTTTTTATGGAAGATAATAAGAAAAAAAGAAATCGTGAAAACCTTTTAACACAAATTCAAAAATCACCAAAACACGAAAAGCCACAAAAGGCAAAATACACAAACAAAGAATTTAGAGAACTTCAAAAGGAAATTTCAAAACTTCCTGCACCAGCTTTTAACAACCCTGAAAAAATTCAACCGGTTAAAGAAGTTGAAGTTCCAACTGCAATTATTACCGATAAGCGAACCGACCTTGGTTATGCTTCCGAAAACAAAAAACAAACCGTTGCTGATGCTCCTGTTTTATTAGAAGACAAAGCTCCTAAAATTGAAAAATTGCATCATGCAAAAAAACAGGGTGTTTTAACTAAATTAGCAAAATACCTAAAACCAAATTTAGTTCATTTATTTTTGTGCTTATTATTCGCATTAATAAATTCAATTTTAGAACTTTACATTCCAATTTTATCCGGTCAAGCAATTGATTTAATTGTTGGCCCTGGTCAAGTTGATTTTGCCGCACTGCAATCAACAATATTCTATTTAACCCTTGTAACAGTTAGTTTTGCATTCTTTAGATGGTTAACCATTTATGCTGATAACATTTTAAGTTTTAAAACCGACAGATTGGTTAGAATAGGACTATTTAAAAAATTCAATCGTGTTCCTTTAAAATTTATTGATGGTAGTAGCCACGGTGACCTACAAAGCCGTATGATTAACGATGTAGACGAAATTTCAAACGGATTTTTAGAAGGTATTACAACAATTTTTGATGCTGGTATTTCAATTGTAATGACAATTTATGTTATGTTTACTCTTGATGTTAGCATTTCGTTAGTAATTATTGGACTTACACCACTTTCAGTGTTTGTTACAGCATATATTGCTTTTAAAGCAGATAAATATTTCCGTAAACAAGCAAAAACTTTGGGCGATGCTTCAGGTATTGTTCTTGAAATGTTAGGAAACCAAAGAGTTGTTAAAGCATTTAACTACGAAGACCGTTCAATTAAAAAATTTGAAAAAATAAATAAAGAACTTGCTTTCCAAAGTGAAAATGCTATGTTCTATTCAAGTTTAACAAACCCTTGTTCAAGGTTTATTAATGGTGTAATTTATGCCATTGTTGCAATTATGGGAACTGTTAGTGCCATTAACGGAACAATGACAGTTGGTAACATTTCAGTTATGTTAAGTTATGCAAACAAATACATTAGACCATTTAACGAAATTAGCGACATATTTAGCGACCTTC
>JAZNIS010000109.1:0-4329 GCA_045577635.1 Clostridia bacterium | reverse complement strand
CGAGTAAATGCAACACCTGTTCCACTAGTTTCGCCCATATTACCAAATACCATGCTTTGAACATTTACAGCAGTACCCCATTCACGAGGGATATCGTTCATACGACGATAAACTTCTGCTCTTGGGTTGTTCCAAGAACGGAAAACTGCTTTAACAGCTTCAAATAATTGAGTTTTTGGTTCTTGTGGAAATTCTTCTTTTAATTCTTTTTTATAGATTGCTTTGAATTCTTTTACTAATTTCTTTAAATCATCAGCAGTAAGGTCGGTATCTTTTTCATAACCTTTTGCTTCTTTCATTTTATCCATAGCAGATTCAAATTTTAAACGGTCAACACCCATAACAACATCAGCAAACATTGTGATGAAACGACGGTAACTGTCGTAAGCAAAACGAGTGTTATTTGTTAAAGCAGCTAAACCTTCAACTACTTCATCATTTAAACCTAAGTTTAAAATTGTATCCATCATACCAGGCATACTTGCTCTAGCACCAGAACGAACTGAAACTAATAATGGATTTTGTTTATCACCAAAAGTTTTACCGGTGATTTTCTCTGTTTTTGTAAGAGCAACTTCAATTTGTTTAATAATGTCAGATGAAATTGTTTCGTTGTCCTTATAATATTTGTTACAAGCTTCGGTTGTAACTGTAAATCCTTGAGGAACAGGTAAACCAATGTTGGTCATTTCAGCTAAGTTAGCACCTTTTCCACCAAGTAGGTTACGCATTTTTGCATTACCTTCTTTAAATAGATAAACATATTTTTTAGCCATTAAAATCTCCTATTATTTTTATAATTTTTTTGACACCGAACTTATTATAAAACAACCGACAAAATTTGCCAAGTATTTTAAGTTAAAAAGTTTAATTTTTTGGCTTAAATTTAACAAAAAAACACTGTGAAAAACACAATGTTTTAATACAAATTAAATTAGAGATTTTATATTTGTTCCCAATCTTAAATTTATGTTTTGTTTTAATATTTGTTTTAATTCGGTTAACACGGTTTGATTTTGTTTTATTGATGATAATTTTAATAATTCTGTATCGTTTATTAATTTTAAAATTGCAAACTGTTGCCTAGTTAATTTTTTTGAATTAACAGTTGAACAAGCCGAACACTCTAACTCACCCATTTCTAAATTAATATAAACATCACCAACAAATTTTAAGCCACATTCGGAACAGGAATCAAAACTTAACCCGTAACCAACCTTATTTAAAGTTTCAAGCATAAACTTTAGTTCAAGCACATTTTCATCTGCATTTCCAAACTCTAAATGCTTTAAAAAGTTAATTAGTGTTAAAAACCATCTTTCATCAGGTTGTTTTTGCATAATTATGCACGAAATTTCCAACATTAAAAATCCAGCAACTGACTTTGGATAATTTGAAATTATATTATAAAAACTTTCAATTTGAGAACACTCTGTAATGGTTAAAAAACCATTTTTATTATTAGCAACAAACTCTGCAAAACAAAACGGCATAGCTGCAAATTTTAATTTTGCTTTATCTTGTTTAACCCCTTTTAGTGTGGCTGTTATTTTACCAAGTTCCAAACTGAAAATTGTTAAAAGCTTATCTTTATCTTTATAATCAGTAGCCCTTAAAACAATACCAGTAAACTTAATTTGTTCCATTAATTTTTTTATTTATCCTTTTTAAGTGCTTTATATAGCAGGTAATAACCCACTTCTCCTGTTTTGTTAAAAATTTTAAAACAAGTATCTTCCAAATCTTCCATACAACATTCTCCTTTTAATATATTATATGGAATTTTTTTCATTTTTATTTATCTAAATCTTTCACATTATAACCAAGGTCAGCAATAACTGTTTGTTTATTTCTCCAACCGGTTTTTACCTTTACAAATAAATTCAAATAAACCTTTTTATCAACAAGTTTTTCAATATCTATTCTTGCCTTAGTACCAATTTCTTTAATCATGGCACCATTTTTGCCAATTATAATTTGTTTGTGTGAATCTTTTTCACAAATAATATCGGCATCTATTAGTATTTTGCTGTTATTTTCCTTATAAGTAACAACTTCAACAGCAATTCCATGTGGTATTTCATCTTGCAATAACCACAATGTTTTTTCTCTAACAAGCTCCGAAATCATAAACCTTATTGATTTATCGGTATACTCATCTTCTGAAAAATATTTAACATCATCGGTCAAATATTTTTTAATTTCGTTAACCACAACATCAATGTTTCTATCTTTAAAAGAAGAAACAGGAATAATGCTTTTTACATAATCTAACTTGTTTAGTTCTGCTAATTGTGGATACAACTTTTCAAAATTGGTTAAATCTGTTTTTGTAACAATTAACATTAAGTTTTCTGTGCCTTTAAAAGAGCTAATAAAGTCAAAATCTTTTTGTTTTATACCCTTTCCACCGTCAACACAAAGTAAAACAACATCAACACCAGCTTTTGCAGATTTTACACTTTTTTGCATAAATTCATCAAGCTTATTATTTGCAGTGTTAATACCTGGTGTGTCAGTAAAAACAATTTGACTTTCGTTGTCGTTATATATTCCAATTATATTATTTCTGGTGGTTTGTGGTTTAGGCGAAACAATTGAAACTTTTGTTTTTAAAATAGCATTAAGAAGAGTACTTTTTCCTGCATTTGGCCTACCCATAATTGCTACAAATCCACTTTTAAAACCCATAAATTTATCTCCATTTTTTAGTATAAATAATTATTATATTGTATATTTATGCATTAATCCAAGCTAATTTCTTGAAGGATTAATTCTTCTTTTTCTCTCATAATTTTTTTGTCAGAATCAATCATATGGTCATAACCTAATAAATGTAAAAAACCATGAACAGTTAAATAACAAATTTCCCTGGTTTTTGTTGTACCATATTTTCTTGATTGCTCTAAACACCTAGGCAAACAAATTACAATATCACCTAAAACAATATTTCCTGTTTCAGGGTTGATATCGTAAGGATATGCTTTTTTAGATATTTTTTTATCAATAATTTCTGCTTCGTTAACTATTAGTGTTGGATATGACAACACATCGGTTACTCTATTTACATTTCTTGTTTCCCTATTAAGTTTTTTAATTTGCAATCTAGTTACAAAACTAACATTAATTTCAATATCAGAACAAGATAATTTTAAAACCTTTTCAGCAGAATTTAATGCATTAATAATATTAACCAAATATTTTTTAGCTAGTCTTTCGTTTTTAAAATTTATTAACATATTACCCTTCAATTTTTAAATTTGTTTGCAAATAGGTTGTTATATAATACAAGTTTCCATTTTGCGATATGTTTACCATTTCATTTTCAACAGTTAAAGTTTTTGGCAATTTACTGTAAGCAATATTTTTACTGTTAGAAACAAGTTTTTCTTTGTAATCATCAAAATTGTATTTTACAAATTTTTCTTTGGTTTCATAATATATTGTTTTGTTTAATTTTAATGGTAGAAACATATTTTTAAACACATAGTTATTATACACGATTCTTTCAAAATTTTCAAACTTTACTTGATTGTATGATGGAAATAATTGCACACCCATAAAATCAAATGTTGAAACAACTTGTTTTTTACCCGTTTTTTCATATATAACATCTTCTGTTTTAAAAATAACCTGACCAGTAATCCATACAGTAGCATTTATGGTTGCAACAGGTTTCAAATAATTAGCTTCACCATTTGTTAAAACAATTTTTGGTTCAACTAATATATCGCCCTTTTTAACAACATCACCAACCTTAACTTTTGCAACACCTTGCGATACTGAAATACTATTTATAACCATATTATGTTCGGCACAAATAGGTGAAACAATTTCTTCCGATTTTACTATTTTTTCCTTTATGTTAACCAACAAATTTGTTCCTTTTTTTGAAACGGAAACTAAACTAATTCTATCATCTGCCTGTTTTAAATATTGTTCAATTTCATCATTTGTTTTAATATTTATTTTACCTGTTTTTACTCCAATTTCATTTAAAAAACTAATCACTTCGGCTTCTGTTATGTTCTCAACACCCAAAACATTAATTTTTAATGTTGTTTTACATATGATAAACATAAAAATTGCAACACATAAAACACCAAAATATAATCCAAAATTTTTAAAAAAATTATTAAACAAAAAACCAAATCCACTAGTTTTTACAATAGTAACTTTATAGGATTTTAATAGGTTTAATTTTTTTATTTTGTAATAATTAAAAAAGCTCAAACCAAACAAACAAGTTTTATAGTTTTGCCTAATAAGATTGTAAATTTTAATATTCTTATCCGTTATATTTTTTAATAACCTATCAATATTTAATCC
>JAZNIS010000108.1:0-20602 GCA_045577635.1 Clostridia bacterium | reverse complement strand
GAGCTGATAATACTTTCCTTTTTGGGTAAGGAGCTCGTCGTGACTTCCGCGTTCTATAATTTCGCCATGTTCAAGCACCATTATGGCATCTGAATTTCTTACGGTTGAAAGTCGGTGAGCTATTACAAACACAGTTCTGCCTTCCATAAGACTATCCATACCCTTTTCAATTAAAAGCTCGGTACGGGTATCAATTGAGCTTGTTGCCTCATCTAAAATAAGTACGGGCGGGTCTGCAACTGCCGCTCTTGCTATTGCAAGAAGCTGACGCTGTCCCTGACTTAAATTTGCACCGTCGGCTGTAAGCATCGTATTGTAGCCGTCCGGCACCACGATTTGCACCCACAGTGCACCAAAACTACTAAAAAACTTAATATGCAGCCGTAGCTCAGCTGGATAGAGCGATCGCCTCCTAAGCGATAGGTCGGATGTTCAAATCATCTCGGTTGCACCAATTTATTAAAACTAAGGAGGAATTATGTGTAAAAAAGAAGACGAAGATTTATTTTTGCCTATTTATATAGATACAAAAAAACTAATAGATCTTAATTCTGTTTTATTTGATGGTTTTTCTGAGTTTCATGAAACAACTTACGAATATACTAATAATCAACAAGCTAAGGCTAAAGCAGGACTAGACATCAAAATACTTAAAATTGGTACTGGAGCCGAGGTTCAAGAAGGCTCTCATGAAAAAACGACAAGCACAACAAATCATACTCCTAGTTCTTTATTATTACAAACTCTAAAATCATTAAAAAAGTTTACCTCATTTAATAAAATAAAGATTGGTTCGTTTGTTGAGATCAATGGTGTATTTAAAAACAATTCCTTAATTGACTTTATGGAACAAATGCTAGAATTGATGCAATTTGCCGACAAAGCATCAAAGCTTGCCCCAAAAAAGGCGGACGGAAAACCTCAAACAGATTTTAAAACTATAATAAAATTAATTAACGATATGAAATCCGCATTCGAATCAAACAACTTGGATTTTAGAGAATTTGTTTATGAAGACAAGGATTATATATATGTAATTCAATTAAGTAAAGAGTTTTTAAATAAAACCACATTAAATGATATACATGAGCACAACTTGATGTACTTGGGTCAAATAAAAAATATCGTTGATGATTATAAATTTTTCTCTGAAACACCTATAGCAAAGATTTCTCCAGAATTATCCTTATCCCTTATAGATTCTTTAAAACCAATTGTAAATGATCCAAACACAAAATTTAATTTTGAGTTAAAATCGTCATCTAATGGCAAAAAGACAATTGTTTTAGACTTGATTGCCATCTATAGAAAATAGACAACACTCCCTTATTGAAGGGAGTGTTTTTTTTACTGAAATATTTTATTTAATATCTCACTTGCATGGATGTCTGAATTCTTTATGAAGTGGCTGTAGAAGTCTCTTGTGATTGATGCTTTTGAATGTCCTGCACGGGCAGACACTGTTTTCATATCTACTCCTGCTACTAATTGTAAGGTTATGTTTGTATGTCTTAGGGAGTGGAGAGTCACTTTAGGCAAGTCAACTTTTGCTAGTGTTTTTTGTAGCCATACTCTGAATAATCCAGGTGATATATCTGTACCATCTTCTGTGCAGAATAATCTATCTGTTTTGTTTGTTATAAAAATTATAGCATTTATGTTTTAAAAAAGCAAAAAACGATATAAACCACAGAAAACACTGTGCAAAATAACCAAAAAACATATAATTTTATAAAATATTTTTAAAAACCACAAATTTTATTTTACAAAAAATTAATTATACTCTATAATGATTAGACATAGATTAAAATGATTTATTTCATTTGTAATAATTACCTTGTGTATTTATTATTATCTATGGGGGAAGTAAACAATCGTTTGCTTCTTTTTTTTGTTTTTTTGCAGGTTGTTAAATTGTTAAATAATTATTTAATATTTTACAACCTGTTTTTATTTTCAATATTGAAATTAAATAAATATTGTTTTATAATAGAAATATGAAAGTTTATAGATATTTATCAGAAACTGAACTTAATAGTATTTTAAATGGCAAAACAAACAATGTTGGAAATATATTTATAAAAAGACGAGAGTTTACAAAAAAAACTTCTGTAAGACCCAACAACCATAAATATAAAAACAACGAACAATATATTCACTTTTTTAAAAATTTGCAAGACATTGAACACAGAAGATCAGAATTAAGAACAAGTGATGAAAACTATTACTTTTGTTGTTTTGAAGTTCCCCGTTTGGTTTTGTTTATGGCAGCAGGTAAAGGATATTATTCTTCGTTACACGGGTATGAACACTACATAGAAACAGTTAGAGAATATGCTGTAAACATTAAAAACTTTAAACCAAACTGGTTAACGGGTTATGCTTTAGATAATGATAAAACTGTTTTTTATCACAAAGAAAACTATGACAACCTAGAATTTAATAAAAAAGAAAAATAAAAGAGAGTTTTGAAACTCTCTTTTTTTAACAACACAAAAAAAATAAAACCACTGCTTGTGGTTTTATTTAAAATATACTTCGTTTTCTTTTCCCCAACCTAAAACTTCCCTTGCATATTCTTCTAAATATTCGTTAGTTTGAACATAATTGTTTTCGTTTGTATAATCAACAATTTGTTGTTCTAAAGCTGTAAGGTTTTGGGTTAATGTTTTTTCCTTTTCTTTTAAATTATTAATTTTTACAAACTGAAAAATAAGCACACACGAAAGTATGAACGAAACAGCTGCACATATTACACTAATAATTTTAATTGTTTTATCTTTCATTTTATCACTTTTTTAATAAACTTTGTATTTTTAAGGAAATTTAACCCCTTACACAATTTATTATATAGCCAAAAATTTAATTTTGCAAATATTTTTTCTAGTGTTTTTTGCTGTAAAATTGTGCCAAACACAAAACCAACAAAAACAAACCATCTAAAATTGCCATAATTTAAATTTATAACAACCATTAAAATTAACAAACCATAAAATAACATATAGATAAAATTTAAAATATTTGTAATAATTAAATTATTTTTTAGTGTGAGTTTAATAAAGCCCAAAACAGAATATATAATGCCCAAGCAAAAACCAATAAGCACGGAAATTATAAACAATAAAAAACTATTCACTATTTAAAAATCCTTTTTACTAAACCACCCTTTTCACAACCTTCAAACTTAACAGAATAAAATTCACCTTCTGCTTCAAACAAACCATTTTCAACATCAAGTTTGCCTATTTGTAAATTTTTTCCACCAATATAAAGTTTTTTACCCGACACCTTTAACACTATTCCATTTTCGTTTGAACTTAATGCTTTTTCAACACCACTAATAGTTATTTTGTTTCGGTTATCCAAAACTATTTTATTATTTATAAATTTTTTATCATTAATTATATTTGTTACATTTTCCATACAAACTACCCTTTTAAAATTTTAAATAATATATGATTTTTATTTTAAATATATAACCAAACAAAAAAAAGATTAACCAACAAAAAGTTAGTTAACCTTAACACAATTTATTTAACAGCATGTAAAATATAATAACCTTTATCTTTTTTTAAAACTTCCACATTTCCAAAAGTTTTGTTAATATGATTTTTTAAACTTTCCATACCATGTTTCTTTTTTATAACCAAGGTTATAGTTCCACCATTTTCTAAAACAGAATAACCACCTGTTATAACATTAAACAAATTTTCTTTACCTGCCTTAATTGGTGGGTTTGTGACAATATGTTGATATTTTTTGGTAACATTTGTATATAAATTGCTTTCAAAAGCGGCAACATCAACTTTGTTAACTGTTGCATTATGGATTGCAAGTTGAACAGCTGTTTTATTAATATCTATTAAATCTACTGAAATATTAGGGAAATATTCTTTTAAAATTATACCTATTATTCCATAGCCACAACCAACATCTAAAACCAAACCAGATAAACTAACTTTATCAATTACAGTTTTTAAAAGCAAACTTGTTCCGTAATCTATACAATCCTTTGAAAAGATATCTGAACAACTTTTAAATCTGTATGGTTTATTTAAAAAGTAATCGGTAAATTCAAAAAAATCAGAATCCGAATGTTCAACATTTAAAAAATAATGATGTTGTTCCATTTACATTTTCTCCTTTATGTTTTTAAGCAAAAAGGCAAATTATAAAAATTTGCCTTTAAATTTTTTCAACTTTAAATCCGTCCTTGCTATCAACTACCACATATCCCAAACTTTTAATTTGTTCACGAATAGCATCAGCTTCCGACCAATTTTTATTTTGTTTTGCTTCCCAACGAAGTTGTGCTAACTTTGTAACTTCACTAGGAATTTGTTCTGCTTGTTTTTCTGCCTTTTGTGGTTCAGCAAATTCTAAACCTAAAACATATGCAAAGCTGTTTAACACCTTGTTAACTTCTTCAACAAGTTCTTTATTTTCAGTTGTTAATTTTGATGCAAACTTAATTAATTTGTTAAATTCAACAATTGCAACAGGAGTGTTAAAATCTTCGTTCATGGCATTTAAAAATCCATTATAAATTTCTAAAAGTTCTGCATTTTTAATTTCGTTTGCAACAGTTGTTGTAATAGATTTAACATTGTTTACAACTTCGTTAATTTTTTCAAGTTGTTTGTTTGCCAAATTTAAACCATCATCAGAAAAATCTACACTGCTACGATAATGGAATTGTAAAATGAAAAATCTTACAACCATTGGATCGTACTTTTTAAACAAATCTGGTAATGTGATAAAGTTTCCTAAACTTTTACCCATTTTTGTTCCGTTTACAGTAACTACACCCTTGTGCATAAAATAGTTCATAGGAATATGACCGTTTACAACATCGGCTTGTGCACATTCACATTCGTGATGTGGGAAAATGTTATCTATTCCACCACCATGAATATCAAATTTTTCACCAAGGAATTTTTTGCCAAGTGTTGTACATTCAATGTGCCAACCTGGGCAACCATTTCCCCAAGGAGATGGCCATTGCATTAAGGTGTTTTCATCTACTGCTTTCCATAAGGCAAAATCTTCAGGATTTCGTTTATCATCTGCAACTTCAATTCTTTCACCACTAATAGCTTCATCTAGTTTACGGTTTGATAGTTGACCGTATGCATTATATTTTCTAACATCAAAGTAAACATTACCTTGTTCGGTTACATAAGCATAACCCTTGTTAATGATATCTTTAACAGTTTCTATCATTTCCATAATAAAACCTGTTGCACGACAAGAAATGCTTGGACGAAGCACATTTAACTTATCCATATTATTAAAATATTCAACTTCATATTTATAAGCAATTTCAAAAGCATCTAGCTTTTCTATTTTTGCTTGTTTTGCAATTTTATCTTCGCCATCATCACCATCGCCAACCAAATGGCCAACATCGGTTATGTTTTGAACATATTTTACTTTGTAACCTAAAAATTTGAAATACCTAAAAATTGTATCAAAATTAATATAACTTTTTGCATGACCCAAATGTGGCATACCATACACAGTAGGTCCACAAACATACATACCAACATTACCATCTACTACAGGTTTAAATTCTTCCTTTCTTCTAGTAAATGTATTATATAATTTAATCATAATAAAGAGTCCTAGTTGCTTTTATATTTTTTATTTAGAAATTCAATAATTTCATCAAATTTCTTTTCCATCATTTTCATTTCTCTTTCGTTTAAAGCAACATCTACTTCGCCACTCATTAAAACATAAAACTCATTAAGTTCTTGTTCACCTTTTGCAGTTAAAGAATAATAGATGTTTCGCTTATCATTATTGCCTTTATCAGCAACAATAACACCTTCTTCACACATGCTTTTACATAAAAGTGCCAAGTTGCTTTTTGCGATACCTAAACTTTCAATTAAAATACTAGGTGGACATTTTTTATTTTTAGAAAGAACAAATAAAACCTTTGTTCTCATTGTTAAACTTGTTTTCTTATTAAAATTTTCGGTGCTAAAACCATCACATATGCTTTGAAGCATTATGCGAAGCTCAACTATTTGTTCTGTTAGTTTAATACTTTTCATTTAACACCTTTAATTTTAATATTTTTATATGCAACTATTTAAATTGTTGCTAAATTTAGTAATTTTTATTATAAAATTGCAAATTTTCAAAATTTACACCTTTTACAAAGATATAATATCATAACTACCCAAAATTTTCAATAAATTATGCCCTAAATATTTAAAAATTTATAATATATTTTTTTTAATTTTAATATGGTTATTTTAATTTTTATATTTTATTTGTTGTGATATACTTAAAAAGTATAAGATAAATATTATTTATTAAGGAAGAAAAAATGAGAAAAACAAAAATTATTGGTACAATTGGACCAGCAAGTAACAATTATCAAACATTAAAAGCTCTTGCACAAGCTGGTTTAGATGTGGTTAGAATAAATTTAAGCCATGCAAAACTAGACGATATGAATTTGATTGACGAAAATGTTAAAAGAATTAGACAAGAACTTTCTATTCCACTTCCTATTATGTTAGATACAAGAGGACCAGAAATTAGAGTTAAAACTTTTAAAAACGGAGAAGTTTCAATTAAAAAGGGTCAAACTTTCACTTTTACAGGCAGAAAAGTTGAAGGTACAGAAGAAATTGTTAGTTTTAACGAACCTTTAATTGTTAAATGCATTAAACCTGGCAACAAAATTTTAGCTGTTAATGGATTAATTACATTTAAAGTTATTGAAGTTAAAGGCACTGAAGTTGTTACAAAAGCACTTAATTCAGGTGTAATTGGAAACCACAAAAGTTTAAGTATTCCTGGAATTAAGTTTAACACCCCTTACTTAAATGAAAAAGATGAAGCCGATATTTTATGGGGAATTAAACACGATATTGATTATGTTGCTGCAAGTTTTGTAAACTCAAAAGAAGATGTTTATGATTTAAGAAAGTTTTTGGCAGCAAATGGTGGAAACGACATTAAAATTATTTCAAAAATTGAAAGTTCGTTAGGAATTAAAAATTTAGACGAAATTATTGCTGCTAGTGATGGAATAATGGTTGCTAGGGGCGACCTTGGTGTTGAAGTACCTATTTCAAAACTTCCAGAACTACAAAAAATTATTATTAAGAAAACAAAAGACATTGGCAAAATTGTTATTACTGCAACCGAAATGCTTGAAAGTATGATTTACAACAATCGTCCAACCAGAGCAGAAGTAAGCGATGTTGCTAATGCTGTTTATGATGGAACAAGTGTTGTAATGCTATCTGGCGAAACTGCCGCTGGTAAATTTCCTGTTGAAGCTGTTAAACAAATGGCAAAAATTTCGGAAGAAACCGAAAAACATATTAACTATGCGAAAAGATTTGATACAGCTGAATACAAACTAGAAAATATTACCGATGTAATTTCACATAGTGCTGTAAATGCAAGTTTTATGCAAAAAACAAAAAGCATTGTTGTATTTACCGATTCGGGTGCTAGTGCCAGAATGGTTAGTCGTTTTAGACCTAGCAACACAATTTTAGCTGCAACACCACACGAAAAAACTTATCGTCAACTTGCAATGAGTTGGGGTGTGATGCCCGTGTTAACACCAGTATATAACACCACAGACGAAATGTTTGGAATTGCAAACAACTTTGTTAAACATTTAAATTTAGCAAAACAAGATGATGCAATTGTTGTAACTTGTGGAACACCAAAAGTTCCTGGTTGCACAAACCTTATTAAAATTGAATTTGTTAGATAAAAAAAGACCTATTTTTAGGTCTTTTTTTATTTTATTAAACTTGCTTGTTTTTTAGATTTTAAAATTAATTCATTTACAGAATTTTCAATTTTTTCTAGATGTGGTTCATAATATTCTTCAACAATACGGCATGGATTATTTGGTTGAAGTTTAACTTGTGGCATGGTTAACATAATCATTTTAAAATACTGTTCACCATTTTCGCCACAATATTTCCTGATTAAATTAGCACTGTTAAACATTAATAAATTGTTTAATTGTGAACTGTTCGCTATTAACCTTTCCTTACGAATTGCAGATGTTATAGACATCGCCCTTTCAAAACTAATTGCTTGTTGTAAAGGTGTTAGATTTTTAAGTGGACTCTCTAACTGTGCAGTAGCCAAAACCAACTCTCCTGCCATTAAAACCTTTGAAAGAATATCAAAACATTCTTCGGTTGTTTGAACACCTTTTATCATTTCTTCGCCAACATAAATTGTTTGCTCGTTTATTACAGGTCTTACACCACTTCCATCAACAACTTTAACCTTAAAATTATTAAATCCATTATCTGTTAAATATGCCGATGCAGTTTCATTAATTAAACTTAATAGTTGTTTTTCATTGGCACAATTTAATGTTGCCCATTTACTAATGCTACCAGGCAACAAACTTGTTTTGGTTTGACTACCCAACTTTTCGGTGGCAGAAGTTGTAATTACAAAATATTTTAAAAATTCATCCCAATCGGCTTCATCTTTTTTTGCTCTTAAAACATTTTCGGTGTCGGTTACAGCAAACTTTTTCTTTATGGTTTCAAATCTTTCTTTTAGTGCTAAAAGTTCAGCAGAATCCCCACTTTCTTCTTTTTCTTTTATTTGTTCAAAAACTTTTTTAAGTTCTAAAAAATCGGAAAAATTAGAAAGAACCTTCCATTGTTTTTCATTATCCACACATCTATTAGAAACAAATCGCATATGCCTTTCAATGTAGGAAACAACTTCAAAAGTTAGTGCTTTATTATCCATTAAAAACTGCATTCTGGAACCATCTGTTTCATAGATACTATTTAACATTTTATTTTCAAATGATTGTTTTGCCATATACTTAATTATACATCTAATAAAAATTAATGTAAATACCTTAATTTACAAACAAAAAAACAGCCAATGGCTGTTTTATCTTCCAACAGTTATATTATCATTTTTTCTATCTCGTAAAAGTGGTATAGGGTTTTGGCAATCTTCCAATCTATAATCTTCACCAAACCTTTTAATGTGTTTTTCAATTACTAAATGACTAGCAACTTCAAGTTCAGGTTTGTTTACTGTTGAATTATATTTAAAAAATTCAGAATCTGGTGATAAAGAAGAAACCTTTACATAATCTTCTAAATTTGCAGTGTTACACACTGTTTGTTTTAAAACTTTTCTTATATACTCTTTGTTTGCCCCAAATTTAAGTGGTTCAGGAAAATCTCCACCACAAGGAAAAACTGTAAGCCAATCTTTGCCTTCATATTTTTTTAGAAGTTCGGCAACTTTTTGCAGGTGTCCACACTCTTCATAATAAAAATTTCGCCAAATTTCTTTAACATAATTATCTGTTTCATCTTCGTAACAAGAATAATACAAATAACATTCAACATATTCGTGCATCAACCAATTTTCCAACCATGTGCAATTAGTGTCCAATAAACTTCCATACTGGCTAACATGCTGTTCTTCAATCATGGCAATTTCAGTAAACAATTTCCTGCCAAGTTCGTTTTTATAAAAGTTTGCTTGATTCATATAAAAATTCATTGTTTGTTGTTCGGCCGCAGTAATTACATTGGTTGTAATTTTTGTAAACAAATCGGCTGTTTGATTATTAATAAATCTTTTAACATCATCAACAGGATAACGATGTTCCGAAATTGTGGGCCTGCCAACAGTTACTTCGGTGTAATCACCAATTAAACTTTCTGCTTTAATTCCTTCATCAATCTCAATTAGGTTTGCAAACCTATATAAATGGTCAAAATCTTCTAAAAGAGCAAAATCTAGTGCTTTTTTAACATATTTATCTTGCACTGTTTGTGCCAAAATTGCAGTTAGCTCAACTGCTAATTGTTCATAACTTAATGTGTGCTGTAAAATACTTTCTTCAATAGGTTTTAATGCAGCAATTTTCTTTTGTTGTTGCTGCTCTCTTCTTCTTATAACACTTAATTCTCGTCTTAAATCATTATTGTTGCAGTGCCTAAAAAATTGATGTGAAAACCAATTAGCTTCAAATTCAGTCCCATTTAACAAAATAATTCGCACCTTTGTAAAAGGGCTGGTTTTTTTAGGGTCGTAAGGTTTAACAGCTAATTTATTCCAACTTTCATATGTTTTTTCAATTTTGGTTGCCTTTTCTTTAAAAGGGTTTACTATTTTCATTTTTAACTCCTTAAATGTTTTTTTAATTATTAACAGTAAAACCTTTTTTATTCAAAAAAAAATAAGGACTTAAATTTAAGCCCTTACTAAAATTATTTTGTTTGCTTTTTAGCTTGTTTTTTTTCTAACTTTGCTTGTTTTTTAGCTTGTTTCTTATCTAATTTTGCTTGTTTTTTAGCCATTTTTGCTTTGTGTGCTAAAATTACTTCATCGGTAATTTGATATGGTTTTTCAAGTTCGTGCAAATTATGGAACATATCATTCCAAACCCTTAAACTTTTTGCAAAATAGAATCCATCACAAAACCTTTCATCCATATTAAGACCAAGGTTCATAACTTTGCCAACTTTTAACTCTTCAAGTTCTACAACCGGAACATATTTTTCTTTACCGATTGCAACAAAAATACCTGTTGTTCCAAAATTGTAAATATGGTGAATAATTGCATCACATTTAATACTTTTTAAATATGTAACATAACAACTTGTGTGGAACGGACTTGCATTAATTAGTGCTTTTGGAAGCATTCCCAAAGCATCTAAAAATCTTAAAAAGTTTACTGAACCCCTTAACAACCAGTTAGGTAAAAACGATAATTTTTGAATAACTTGTTGTGTTGAATTATCAGCTGTAATACTATCAGAAATTGCTTTATCAATTTTTTCTTTAACTTCGTAAATTGTTTCTTCACCTGTAAAATCAACTTTTAAAGTGCTTTCAGCACCTTCATCACGAAGCGACCTTTTAACTGTTAAAGAAATTGTGATTGCATTTCTTTGATAAACTGCACCCCTAACTACAAAACGATTTAATCTTTGACGAATTGCAAACAACCTAACAACAGTTGCCATAACCACATGCATATAGTTAAAAACAATTCCTTCTTTTTCGCTTTTTTCCTTAATCCAAGCATCCATATCTTCAACTCTAACAGGATGCATAATTTGATTGTTAGCATCGTTTCTTGTTTTCATAAAATGAGGTGTCATTTTCATCATAACATCTTCATATTTTATTCTTTTTCCATCATTTCTAAATCCAAACATAAACTAAATCCCTAATAAAATTTGCCACCTACACGGTAAGTTTACTATAAAAATAAAAAGCAAACAAGCAAATATTTTAATTCGGCAAATTTTGTCAAAAAAGTAAACAAATTTAATAAATATGTTTGTTATAAAATACTGTTTTTTGATATTATAAAAAAAAAGAAGGTAAAAATTATGAAAAGAAAAAGAACAATTACAGCAACTCGTTTGGGTTTATCTTTGAACATTTTAGAAATAATTGCAATTATTATTGCCACATCTGTTATGACAATAATTGGTTTAATTTTTAAAGAATTAGTTGAGGATTTTGGTGGAGATTCTGGATTATATGTTTTCTTTAGAATAGGTGGAGTTTCTATCATTTTTGCAATAATTGTTTTGATTGGCATAATTTGTTTAATGGTTGCAGGTAAAAAAATTAAAATTACTGCCGATTATTCTGCCGATGATTATAAAAACAAATCAATTTTATATAAACTTTACATTATATTCAACCTTGTTGTTGTTGCAATTATTGCAGCACTTTCAATTGCATTTTTAACTAGTAAAACTAACATTTATTCAATTTTATGTGTTGTTTTTGCTGTTTTATGTTTTTCTTTTTGGGTTGCTATTACAGCTTTATTAAGTTTAGATATGAAAGATGCAAAATCCATGGTTACAACAAATGCCATTGACAATATTTCAAAATCTAATTACACCCAAAAAATAAACAGCGAAGACACTGAAAATAAAAACAATTAAAATATTAATAAAAAATCATTAAAAGCACCAAAATTATGGTGTTTTTAATTTTTTAACCCCTATTTTTAGGCAAATAATTGCTTTTTTTATTATTTTATAATAAAATAGCGATATGATTACTGTTTAGGAGATTAGTAATGGATTTTAAAAAGATTGAACAAAAATGGCAAAACATTTGGGAAGAAGAAAAAAGGTTTGAAGTTGAAAACCATCACCCAGATAAAAAGAATGCCTATATTTTAATTGAATTCCCTTACCCAAGTGGTAAAGGTTTACACACAGGTCATGTTAGAAGTTATTCTGCATTAGATGCTGTTGCAAGAAAGAAAAGAATGCAAGGATATAATGTTTTATTCCCTATGGGTTGCGATGCTTTTGGTTTGGAAGCTGAAAGAACTGCAATTAAGGAACATAAACTTCCACAAGAAATTGTTGAAAGAAACATTGCAACATTTAAAGAACAATTAAAAATGGTTGGTTTAAGTTTTGATTGGAGCAGAGCAATTTCAACTTGTGACCCTGATTATTACAAATGGACACAATGGCAATTTTTACAATTCTTCAAACACGGACTTGCTGAAAAACAAGAAACAACTGTTAACTGCTGCCCTAACTGTGGTGTACTTGCTAACGAAGAAGTTGAAGGTGGATTCTGCTGCCAATGTCATAGCGAAGTTCAACCTAAAACAAAAGCACAATGGATTTTAAAAATGACAAAATATGCTGACCGTTTAGCAGATGATTTAAAAGACACTGACTATATGGAACATATTAAAACCAGCCAAATTAATTGGATTGGAAGAAGCGAAGGTGAAAAAGTTAAATTCCAAATTAAGCAAGGTGGCGAATTTGAAATTTTTACAACCTGCATTGAAACTATTTATGGTATTACATTTATGGTTTTAGCACCAGAACACGACCTAGTTAACCAATTAAAAGATAAAATTGAAAACTGGGACGAAGTTCAAGAATATGTTAACAAAGCAAAAAGAAAAAGTGAATTTGAAAGAAGCGAACTTAACAAAGAAAAAAGTGGTGTTTGCTTAAAAGGTATTACAGCAATTAACCCTGCTAACGGCAGAGAAGTTCCTATTTATTTAGGCGATTTCGTTTTAGTTAGTTATGGTAGTGGTGCTGTTATGGCTGTTCCTTCACACGACCAAAGAGATTACGAATTTGCACTTGAACATGGTATTGACTTTATTAAAGTTATTGAAGGCAACAACGAACCTAGTGGTTGTGCTTACGAAAAACACGATTATTTAGGAGCTAATGCAAAACTTATTAATAGTGAAGAATTTAGTGGTTTAGTTGTTGAAGAAGCAAAACAAAAAATTGCTGAAAAACTTGAAAAATTAGGTGTTGCAGAAAAACAAGTTAACTTTAAAATGAGAGATTGGGTGTTTAGCCGTCAAAGATATTGGGGCGAACCTATTCCTATGATTTATTGTGAACACTGTGGTTGGCAACCTGTTCCGGAAGATCAACTTCCTGTAACTTTACCACTTGTTGATAGTTATGAACCAACTCCTGATGGAGAAAGCCCACTATCACTTATTACCGATTGGGTAAACACAACCTGTCCTAAATGCGGACAACCTGCAAAAAGAGAAACCGACACAATGCCTGGTTGGGCTGGTAGCAGTTGGTACTTTATGAGATATTGTGACCCACACAACGATAAAGAATTTGCTAGCATGGATGCATTAAAGAGTTGGTTACCTGTTGACCTATATAACGGTGGTAACGAACACACTACCCGACACTTACTATATGCAAGATTCTGGAACAAATTCCTTTACGACATTGGTTTAAGCCCTGTTAGCGAACCATTTAAATCAAGAATCAGCCAAGGTTTAGTTTTAGGTTCTAACGGTGTTAAAATGAGTAAAAGTTTAGGTAATGTTGTTGACCCAAGAGATGTTATTAACGAATATGGTGCTGATAGTTTAAGGGTTTGGGAAGCATTTATGGGTGATTACTTCCAAAGTGTTAATTGGAGTGATGACGGTGTTAAAGCTTGTAACAAATTTATTACCAAAGTTTATAATTTCCAAGACATTTTAGTTGATGGCGATGAATATTCAAAAGAACTTTCGGTTGCTATGCACACTGCAATTAAAAAGGTTACTAACGATATTGATAATGTTAAGTTTAACACAGCAATTGCAGCATTAATGATTTTAGGAAACGAAGTTGCAAAAGTGGGCAAAATTAATAAAGCAGAATATAAAACATTATTAACTTTATTAAATCCATTTGCTCCACACATCACCGAAGAAATTTGGACAGCTCAAAACTTTGAACCACACATTAAAGATGCAGTATGGCCAACTTGGGACGAAGATAAATTAGTTAAAGATGAAATTGAATATGCTATTCAAATCAACAATAAAATTATTACTAGATTAATGATTGGCACAAAATTAACTAATGCAGAAATTGAACAATTTGTTTTAGAAAACGAAAAAGTTAAAGAAGTGTTAAACGGAAAAACTGTTGTAAAAACAATTGTTATTCCTAACAGATTAGTTAATATTATTGCAAAATAATTTAAAACAAAAAAATAATCCAAGATTTAATTTTCTTGGATTATTTTTTATGTTAATCTTCTTTTTTTATAACCTTTTTGCACCATGTTCGTTTTTTACAATTAGGACATTTTAAATAACGGGTTGTTCCTAAATGCATACTGTTTAGTGCTTCAGTATAAGTTGGCACAACTTTACTACCACATTTTTTACACTTATAAGCACCAACACTAACTTCAAGTTTTAAAGCATAAAAACAAGGAATCATAAATAAAAGAACTGAAACAATAATTGTTACAAGTTGCCAAACCCCTTCAGGAATTAAATAAGCTGAAACAAAAAGAAAACCTAAAAGTGCAACAATGCTAACAGACATTATTACCCACATTGACACCCAAATAGTTTTATTTTTTTCTTCTATTTCTTTTACCATATTAAAAACAAGTTGGCTGTTTTGTGTTGTGCTTTCAACAGTTATCCTTTCACCACTTAAAAGCTCATTTATGCTAACACCTAAAACTTCACATAGTTTAGTAAGCGAACCTGTATCAGGCACACCATTACCATTTTCCCATTTAGAAACTGTTTTTTCACTAACAAAAATTTTTTCTGCCAACTTTGCCTGTGTTAATTTTTTCTCTTTTCGTAACGATGTTATAAAATCACCAATTTTGTTGTAGTCCACTTTTCATTCTCCTTTTTTAAATTATATCATAAACAAAATTAAAATATATTAAAAAACAAAATTAAAACTCTATGCTTTTACCGATTTAAACAAAAAAGATGAACTTAATGTTCACCTTTTTAAATTACTTATTATTATAAAAACTTTCAAATCTAGCTTTAAGTGAATTAACAACCGATTCAACAAAATCAGGAGTTCTAACACCTAATTCCCTAGCAACTTCTAACACAATTGAACTTCTTTTAATAAGTTCAGAAAGTTCGGCTTGTGGAAGTTTTATAATGTGTTGCCTTGCACCATTAAAATTATTTAATCTAAAATAATCTAACATAATAAGTGCTGCAACATATTTAACATTATGTTTTCTGCTTTCTTTCTTTTCTAAACTTAACATAGCACCATTATATTCACCTTGCTTAATTAAATTAAGTTCAAAGTTTATATTTTTTGAAAGTGCTTGTGCAACTAATCTAACTATTGTTGTTACACCAATAACAACAAATATTAACGGAACCATAAATAAAATGGACACCCCACCATTAATTAATAAATCTAAATCAAAGGTGGACATAAAAATACTAAATGCAATAGCTGTCCAAACAAACATAAACACAATTGGAAAAATAAATTGTGCAGGATGATTTGTTGTTAATGTTTTAATAACATTATAAAGTTCTTCATCGGTTAAATTTCTAACCCTAATATTGTCACTTTTATATGAATCAATAAATTCATTTTTAGATTGGTCTTTATCTGCTTCAAGTTCTTTTGCTTTTCGTTTTTTAGCCGCTTCTTCAGCTAATTCCGAACTAAAAAAAACCGACCCGCAATATTCACAGGTTAATGTGTCAGAATTTATTGTTGCTCCACATTGTGTACATTTTAGTTGTTTCATTACTTTCTCCTATAATTAGTTTAGCATAGAAATATTATTTTGTTAAAATATTTTAATTAAAATTAAAATAAAAAACCTTAAACAAATTAAAATTTTTGTTAATTGTTTCTAAAAAAAATCAATCAATTTTTGTTGTTGACAATAAAAAATAAAAGTATAATATTAATAGATTTCAACGGAGGAATTATTATGGAATTTAAAGGTTCAAAAACTGAAAAAAATTTAATGGAAGCATTTGCTGGTGAAAGCCAAGCAAGAAATAAATATTCATATTATGCTAGTAAAGCAAAAAAAGAAGGTTACGAACAAATTGCTGCAATTTTCACTGAAACTGCAGACAATGAAAAAGAACATGCTAAAATGTGGTTTAAATACCTACACGGTGGCTCTGTTCCTTCAACCCTAGAAAACCTACTTGATGCAGCTGCTGGTGAAAATGGCGAATGGACAGAAATGTATAAGAGAATGGCTGAAGAAGCTGAAGAAGAAGGATTTGAAGAAATCGCTTACAAATTCCGTGCTGTTGCAGCTATTGAAAAAACTCACGAAGAAAGATACAGAGCACTTGCTAAAAATGTAGAAGATAAAAAAGTTTTCACAAAAGATGGCGAAGTTTATTGGCAATGCCGTAACTGTGGACATATTTACAAAGGAAAAAAAGCTCCTGAAGTTTGCCCTGTTTGTGATCACCCACAAAGTTTCTTTGAAGTTAGAAACGAAAACTTTAAATAAAAAAATAAGTTTAAGGTTTATAAAACTTAAAAATAAAAGCTTCGGAAATTATTTTCCGATTCTTTTTTTTTATATCTTTTAATATATTTCTGCAACACTTCAAAAAAACATCAATATTGACATTTTAACTGTGGTCATGTAAAATTTAAGCAGGAAAAGATGTAAAAATGACAAATAAAAAGATTTCTTTTTATGACCTTTATGCAAACGGAATTATTGCAAAATTAAAAAAAGGTCAAAATGTTAATAATGTAATGAAGTTTATTGAAACCAAAACAGATTGTGTTGATAAATATGAAATCACCGATGGTAGAACCTGTTTTGTTAAAACCGTTGACACAAAAACAGGTGTTTCATCAATAGCTTCATCTAAACTTTATGAAAAAGCGGGTATTTTAACACCACCTGTTTCTTTTATTGCAAAAAAAGATAGATACTCAATTCAAACAATTCAACCAAATGTTGAAGATATTAATACCGTAAAAACCATTCTGGCAAATAATGATATTGAATATAGAAAAATACAAACCAGAGCATTTGGAAAATATAAATGGCGATTGTTTTATGATAAATCACTTATTGACACACTGCTTAAATTTATGACACCAAGTTGTTTAACTGATTTGCAAAATATGTTTTTAGTTGATGAATTAAGAACTGATGGTGATAAACACTTAAAAAATTACTTTTTTTATAAATCAAAAGATAGTGATAAGTATGAGGGCATTATAGGAATAGACCTTGACCTTATGCAAATTTATAATTATTGTGGAAGCAAAAAAGATGATTTTGATAATTTTTTAGTATTTCCTTATCAAACAGCAACCCCACATCAATCATACGATAATGTGTGTTATAAACAAAGAATAATGGATATGTGCCAACTAGCAGAAGATGCCGTGCTTTCAAATAAAAACATTAGTGCAATTATATCTGCTTTGGAATTTGATTTTCCAAAAGAAATAAAAGCAACTTGTAAAGATAGCAAATTGGGTTTTAGAGAAAGAAGTGAAATTGTTAGCCCAATAGAAAGATTGTGGGAATATAACAGAAAAACCATTGGTAAAGATTTAGGATTATAGATTAAAAAAAGATAGGTTAAGGGATGCAGGAAAATTAAGACATTTTTACCTTCAATTTGGGAAATGTCTTTTTTTTGATACAAATCCCCCAAAAATATGTTATGCTAAAAATAATTAAAAGTACTAAAAGGATAAAGCATTTTATGACAAAACAAGAGTATATCAATGTTGTTAAGAAAGAGTTTAAAGGTGAAACAAGAAAACTTATACTAGAACAAATTGGCAACTTCTATGAAATATCAAATAACGAGTTTAAAAATAGAAAGTATAAAATTGGTGATGATGTCATTTTAAACAAAGGAAATCTAATGACAGGTTTTAAACTAGACCTTGAATATTTAAAAGTAATATCAAGTGAAGGCAAGATTTGTAGTGATTATGCAGGAATAGAAACAAAACACGGAATTAAATGGGCTGTTTCCACTTGGAAATTTGCTAAAAGAATTAAACTGAAGGATTATATTACAAACTATTCTGGTATGACTGTTGTATATAATGGAACTTATGAAATTGTCCCTTATGGTAAATTAGATGATTTCGTTGATAAATTAAAAAAGAAAGACCATTTTCTTTGGGAAGCCGAATCTACAAGAGAAATGAGATTTTTACCTAATGATATTAGAGATAACGGAAACATAGCTTTAATATTTAATATGAGCCATAATGGTTGTAATAAACTACTTGAAAATGAATTACAACAAGACCATATTCCAGAAAAAATTGGACTTAAACCAAATCCAAACGAACATAATAAAACTAGAGTTTTAATGGAAAAAGGTTTTGGTGAGCGTTGTGCATACATTATGTTTGGCATCCCAAGAAATTGCATTGAAGGATTGTTTGTTGACAGGAAAACAGAGAAAAATGTAAAATTATTAAATAAAATCAAATCATTATTCCCCGACTGCTACATATGCAATGTAGATGGTAAAGTTATTGTGGAGTAATCAATATGGAATTTGTTAAAGATAAAGAAATGTATTTTATGGTGCAAGATACACCTTTTAATAGAGAATATCACAATTATAAACTTGGTGATATTTGCGATTGCTCAAAAAAACATAATGCTAAATATGTAAATTACAAAAAAGCAAAACACAAATTATTTAAAACTCCAAAAGAAAAAAGAACTGTCTTTATGGAATCTCTACACGAGAAAGTTAGAAAATCAATCAATCCAGAATTGCCAAGTCGTCTATCATCTATTATTCTTTATGACAATTTGGAAGATTGCTACGAACTTGCTAAAAAGTGGAATAAAAATGCAGGTCGCACGACACTTGGTTTGTTTAAAGTTAAATGCACAGGAAAATTACATGCTTGTGCTACTACTCCCGATGAGCAAAAATCAAATGAATTAAAGAAAGAAGCTCATATTGCAGGCATAACAAGATTTTGGCAAGGCGATAAAACTGCTAAAACACAAGAATATTTTTTTCAAGGTATAGCAGAAATCATTGAAATTATAAAAATTTAAAAGGAAAAACTAATGAAAATAATTTATACAAGTATTTTAGGTTGCCCAAAAAATATATCAAACAAGAAAATTAAGGCCCAAGCCTTTGATAATATAAATGGTTTCGCAGATACTTTAAAATCAAAGTTAGACAAACAACTTATTATTACTTTTATTACTAATCGTTGGCAAACCAAAACACCAAAAGACCAACCTGCTGATGAAGTGTTTAACGATTATCACTATACCAATAAGCAATATGCTAAATGTTTGGTAAAGTGTTTTAAATTAAGTGGTTTTAAAATAAAAAAAATAATAGTTGTAGATTGTAATTATAAAGGAAATTTAAAAGAAGATATAGAAAGTTCAAATCTTGTATTTATTCAGGGTGGACATACTCCACGAGGATTAAAAATTTTAAAAGATATAAACTTTAATTATGCTTCTGCAAACTATAATGGATATGTAATGTTTACAGGAACATCAGCAAAACTACCAGCCAATAAAGTTCTTTCTACACATCACGGAAATATGACAGAGTTTGAAATTGAAGAAGGTCTTTGTTTAAAAGATTATTCAGTAAGACCCCACTTTTCTTACACACAAGAAGAATTAAAGCAAGAAAAAGTAAAAAATAGGATTACTCTCATTAAAAATATGTCAAAAGAAATAAAAATTATTGCTATTGGTGGGAATTCATACATATTAGATGACAATACAGAAGTTAAAATCTTTGGTGAACATCATATTTTTGAAAACGGCGAAGAAATCAATAAAGATTAAATGGTATTGCAAAAGACAATCAAATAAAATGTAGAGTGTGTTTTTTCTTTTTAAAATCGCTAAAATGAATTTCAAGATATTTTAAGTTGAAAATTTTATCAAAAGACCAACACTTTATAAAACTTTATGTTATAATAATTTCATAGAAAGGAGTTTTGTTTATGAAAATACAAGGAACGCCTGAAGAAATGGAACAAGCAAAAAATTGGTGGAAAGACCAAAAAAAGAATTAACGAAGAATGTAAACAAACATTTGAAGTGTCTAAAGAAGACATTAAAGCTTACTTTCAATCAGTTATGAAAGATTGTCCAACAAGTGCAGTTAAACAACTTATACCAGCAATTAGACTTTTTAACAATAAGATTGAAATAGAACTTAATTCTTCTAATACAAGTGATGAGAAAACAATCTAAAAAGTATTTACTGAAACACTAGTTTCAATTTAACTAGGTTAAGACCTTGTATTTTTTTATGATTAAAATA
>JAZNIS010000107.1:0-9337 GCA_045577635.1 Clostridia bacterium | reverse complement strand
AACCTGTAAACTTAAAGCATTTTTGCTGTTTTAATTTCTAAATTATTAAAAATATATAAATTGGCAAAAATAAATGCTATTTGTTAGGTTTATTTGTTTAATATTTCGTTGACAATTAATACTAAAAAAGATAAAATTAGTTAGTCTAATATTATATATTACTTTTAAGGAGATACCCATATTATGAAAGGTAAATACATTGTTCCACTTATCCTAGCATCTGTGTCAGCTACAACATTTGGTGCACATGCTCAATTTAGTGTAAATGCTGATTACAGTGAATCAACCAAATTAGAAGGTGATTTAATTAGTGTAAGTAGATTTAAAGGCGAAGGCGAAGTAAATGAACCTGTTTATTTGCCAGAAGCAACATCTAGTTCAGGTGAAGATGTTAGTATTGTAGTTATTGACCCTCGTGGTAATAAAATTACACCATCTGTAGATGCTTTAAGCAAAAAATTCTTCGTTCCAACATTAAAAGGTTACTACACAGTAAAATATACTTCTACTGCTAATAACAATTTGGAAACAGTTAGTGAAGAACTTAAAGTTTTAATTTCAGGTAGTGAATATTCAATTACATTACCAAAAAATAATGCAAATGTTATTCCTGCAGTTATTAAAACAGGTACAGAAATTAAAATTCCTCTTCCAGCAGTTAACGAAGATGATGAAGAAATTGCAGAAGCTCAGGTTATTTCTGGTTTAGAAGTTACTGTAACTAATAAAGATGATGCTACTTCTACTCAACCATTAACTTACAACCAAACATCTAAAACATATAATTTCACAGCATCAAAAGCTGGTGTTTATGAAATTGTTTACCGTTACAGAAAAGGTAACTATGTTCAAGATTACAAAACAGATAGTTTCGTTGTTAAAGATAACTTTGATAGTAGTAAAATTAATCTTAATTTCAGTTATAAATCATCAAAACCATCAACAGCTGTTTTAGGTGTTGAACAAAAACTTCCAGAAGTTAAAGTTTTTGATAAAAACAATTCTAGTGTAGAACTTGATGCTTTTGTTAACATTACTGTTAAACATATGGAATCAGGTAAAGTTTATGATGTTAAAGATTATAAATTTACCCCAGCAGAAAAAGGTGATTATAAAGTAACTTATAAAGCAAGTATTCCTTTGTTTGGTTTAGAAACTCAAGAAAGCACCTTTATTATTAAAGATGTTAAAGATAACAAAAACCCAGAACTTACTGTTACAAACAACTACGAAAAATCAACTGTTAATGGTAAAACAACAATTACCAAAGTTTATGATGATGCAAACAAAAACAACACTGCAGATAGTGGTGAAGTTTTATATGATGCTGCTAACTATACAACAGCTGATGAAGAAGAAAAAGAAGAAGCTATTAAAAAAGCTTTAGGTAACAACCTATATAACATTCCTTCTGTTGTAGTTTTAAATTCTGAAGGTAAAGCAACAATTGATGTTCCTGCTTTCTATGGTTCAGATAATTTTGATGATCAAAGTAAATTAACTTATTCTAGATATATCAAAAATGATTCTGGTTTAATGACCGAAATCAAAAAAGCAAATCCAGACGGAACTCGTGAAAAATATCCAGAAAATGAATGGGCTCAACACACATTCACAGCACCTGGTGAATACTATATTAGATATTCTGTAGAAGACGAAGCTGGTAACTATTATCAAGATTCTTATCCTATTACTGTATTATCATCTAATACAACATTATTAGAAGCAGGTGAATATATGTTACCAACATTAGAATTCCCAGCAATTTCTAGTTATGTAAAAACAAATGGTACACTTTTGATTAATCAACCAAGTGCAACAGATAAACACGATGACCGTGTTGAAACAAGAGTTTACTACTCATTTGAAAAAGATTTCTCTATTGCTACTGCAAAAGAAGTTACTGAATTAAATGAAGATGGACAATTTGAATTAAAAATTGCTGATGCTATTGCAGCATTAAATCCAACTAGTCCAACAAAAATTTATGTTCATGCAGTTGCTTACAACGATTATGCTATTAAAACAGAATCAGATAGTTCAACAACAAGATTATATTCTAAATTAACTCGTGAAGTTACTTTAATTAATTCTACTGAAACTGACAAACCTGAATTTGTTACAGCAGCAGCTGGTACATTTATTAGTGAATTGGCTGATGAAAACAATATCACAGACGGTATTGATGATTATGGTATGAATGCAGTTTCTGGAAAACCAGCATTCAAACAAAAAGATTTAGTTAAACTTCCAGCATTTGTAATTACTGACATTTCAGATACTAACTTAAACATTTCATTAACAGTTAGAGATCCATATGGAAAAGTTATTACAGTTAAAAACTCTTCTTATGAAAAAGAAGTAACATTTAACGGTGCAGGAGATGTTACACTTAACACTTATACTGTTCAAGGTGGTAGCTTTGTAGTTGATTATAGTGGTGTTTACACAATTACTTATACAGCTAAAGATGCTTCTGGTAACTTAACTTCTAAAACTTATGGTGTTAGAGTTCAAGATACTGAAAAACCAAACATTATTTTAAGTAGTTATGCTCCATTCACAAGTTCAGTTGAAGTTGGTAAATTCATTGAAATTCCTGCTGCTACTTTAAAAGATAAAGGCGAAATTTTAACAGAAGTTACAACCAATGTTTCTCCTGATAACAAAAAATCAGATCCATCAAATCCTGGCAAATATGTTCCTGGAACATATTGGAGATTAATTGAAGGTCCTTCACACAATGTTCAAGGAACAGTAGGTTTCACTCCAACAATTGCTGGTGAATATGTAATTGAATACTATGGTTGGGATGCAGAAGGTAATGAAACAAAGAGCAAGAGATACACAATTACTGCTGCTGACACAATTAAACCAACAATTTCACTTGAAAAAGATTATATTTTAAATGATGTTGCTTGGGACGAAGAAAAAAATCAAGTTACAGTTTATGCTCCTGGTGTTGTAGAATTATACGATGGTTATCGTGATGCTAAAAATCCAGAAAATGACTACGATCAAACTCCTGTTTCTGATATTACTTTAACAGTTAAAGTATATGACAAAAACAATAACGAAATTGATTCAGTAGTTGCTACCGAATTTGAAATTGACAACCAAGGTAACCCAGTGTTAACCGGTGGTGGTGCTAAAAAATATTTCGTAATTGGTAATGATGGTGTAAACGATGTTTATGCTAAGAGATATAGATTTATTGCTCAAAAACAAGGAACTTACACAATTAAATATATTGCAACTGATGCAAACGGTAAGAGTGAAGAAATTACTCGTACTGTAAATGTAGGTGATACAAAAGCTCCTGAAGTAGAATGGAACGATTCTCAAGATGATTTAATTACAACAGCTAATATTGGTGATTATTATGAATTTAATGTTGATATGATCACTTTAGATGGAATTAAAACTTCTGATGCAATCAAAAAACCAAACACTGCTGACGATGCTGATTACAAAATTACTGTAAATATGTATGATCCAACAAGTTCAATTGTTTCTAACGAATACAAAAATGATGAATCTAAAGAAAATAGTTACAGATGGAAATTTGAAAAATCTGGAACTTATGAATTAAGAGTTGTTGTTGAAGATAAAGCTGGTAACAAAGATACAAAATCTTACAATATTGTTGTATCTGAAAACGAAACAGAAACCGAAACAGTTAAACCTGTTGTTGGAACAATTCTAATTGTTATTTCTTCATTATTACTAGTTGGTGTTGTGGCTTACTTTGTTGTTACTTCTCAAATTAAAAACAAAGGCAAAAAAGGCCCAAAAGCAAAAAGTAAAAAATAATAGTTTATAAAAAATAACCGTAATTATACGGTTATTTTTTTGTTATTTTGCTAATTTTTTTGTGTTAAATATCAAAAATATAATTATAACTTTAAGTTGGTTGCAACTTAACTTTTATTTTGATAAAATTAAATAGTAAAAGGATTAATTATGTTAGATAAAAACACATTAACCACATTAAAAACACTATGCAATATTTGTGAAGATGATGGTTATAAAGTAATTGATTATAACAAATTAATAGCAAAATTACCTGCTAAATTTAAGGTTGAAAAAGATGAGCTAGACCAAAATTTAGAGTATTTGCAAGGTGGTAAATTTATTGATATTAAGTATGCTGAAAACGATACTTATTGTTTGTGTGTTTTACCAAAAGCAAGGGTAATTTTAGAAGACGAAACACTAGAAAACACAACGATTTTAAGAGCAAATAAAATGTTGGTTTTAACAATGTTTGCTAGTGGTTTAATGGCTTTTTTAGGTGCATTTTTAGCAGTTTGGTTATTTAAATAAAGGAATGTAAATAATGCTTAATAGAAAAGAAAAAAAGGTTATGCAATATTTGTATGATAACTGTTTGGGTAAAAAGAGTAGTTTAATTGAACCAGACGATATTTTGAATTATTTGCAACCTAATTATGATGTTAATAATATTGAACTTGACCAAATTTTATCTGCTTTGGTTTTAGAAGATTATATAGATATGGTTAATTCCGATAAAAACGGAAAACTAGTTTATTGTATTTCTTTAAAATCTAAAGGGGAAGGTTTTTTAAGGGAACAGCAAAATGCTAAAAAAAATTTGTATATTATTTTATCTAGAACAGTAATTTTGGCTTGTATTTCTTTTGCTGTAACACTATTGTTAAAAGCGATTTTTAAGTTTTAAATAAAAACAAATCAAACATTTGTTTGGTTTGTTTTTTTGTATTTACATTATTTAATAAATTTATTATAATTAGTTGTAATACTGTTAACAATTTTAAAGGATATATGGAAGATAAATTTAAATTAGTAAGTTCTTATTTACCAACAGGTGATCAACCCGAAGCAATTAATAAAATTGTGGAAGGTATTAACGATGGTTTAAAATATCAAACCTTGTTAGGTGTAACAGGTAGTGGTAAAACATTTACTATGGCTAACATTATTAATAAAATTAACAGGCCGGCTCTTGTTATAGCACACAATAAAACCCTAGCTGCACAACTTTGTAATGAGTTTAGGGAGTTTTTTCCTAACAATCGTGTGGAATATTTTGTTAGTTATTACGATTATTATCAACCTGAAGCTTATATTGTTAGTTCTGATACTTATATTGAAAAAGATATGAGTATTAATGATGAAATTGATAAATTACGACATTCAGCAACTTGTAGTTTGTTTGAAAGAAATGATGTTATTGTTGTTGCATCGGTTAGTTGTATTTATGGTTTAGGCGAACCAGAAAACTATTCAAGCATGTGTATTAGTTTAAGACCTGGTGATAGGGTTGACCGTAACCAAGTAATAAAAAAATTATTATCTTTGCAATATATGCGAAATGAAATTGATTTTAAAAGGGGAACATTTAGAAGTAAGGGAGATGTTTTAGATGTTATTCCTGCATCTAGTAGTGAAGTTGCAATTAGATTTGAGTTTTTTGGCGATGAAATTGAAACAATTTCGGAAATAGATGTGTTAACAGGAAGGAGAATTTCTAGTTTAAATCATGCTTTTATTTTACCTGCTAGCCACTATGCTGTTACTGCCGAAAAACTAGAAAATGCCTACGAACAAATTAGACAAGATTGTTTAAACAGAGTTAAAGAATTTGAAGATAAAGGCAAATTAATTGAAGCACAAAGAATAAAAGAAAGAGTTTTTTATGATTTAGAAATGATGAAGGAAGTTGGTTATTGCTCTGGAATTGAAAATTATTCAAGATATTTTGATGGTAGAAATCCTGGTGAGCCACCTTACACTTTGTTAGATTATTTTAATAAAAACTTTGTTGTTTTTGTTGATGAAAGCCACATGACAATTCCACAAGTTAGGGGTATGTTTGCAGGTGATTTTGCCAGAAAAACAAATTTAGTGGAATATGGTTTTAGATTGCCAGCAGCATTTGATAATAGGCCACTTAACTTTGAAGAGTTTGAAAAAAAATTAAATCAGGTTGTTTTTGTTTCGGCAACTCCTGGACCATATGAAATGAAAAATTCCGATCAAGTTGTTGAACAAATTATTAGACCAACAGGATTATTAGACCCTGAAATTACTGTTAGAAAAATTAACGGTCAAATTGATGATTTAATTACAGAAATTTATAAAACTGTTGAAACTGATGGCAGGGTTTTAATTACAACTTTAACTAAAAAAATGGCAGAAGATTTAACTAGTTATTTAACCGAAAGGAAAATTAGGGTTAGGTATTTGCATAGTGATATTGACACATTAGATAGGGTTGAAATTATTAATTCTTTAAGGTTAAAAGAGTTTGATGTTTTAATTGGAATTAATTTATTAAGGGAAGGTTTAGATATTCCGGAAGTTAAATTAGTTGCAATTTTAGATGCCGACAAAGAAGGGTTTTTGCGAAGTAGTTGGGCACTTATTCAAACAATTGGTAGGGCTGCTCGTAATGCCGAAGCAAGAGTTATTATGTATGCTGATAATATAACCGATAGTATGAAGGTTGCTATAACTGAAACAAATAGAAGAAGGAAAATTCAGGCAGAATATAATAGGGTTAACGGAATTGTTCCCAAAACAATTATTAAACCTGTTAAAAACACTTTGGAAATTACTAAAAAGGCAGGTTCTGTTATTGATATTAATAAAAAGGATATTCCTGCCGAAATTAATAAACTTACTGCACTTATGAAAATTGCAAGTGATAGTTTAGATTTTGAACAAGCAATTTTACTTCGTAATCAAATTGCTGAATTAAAAAAACAAGCAAATAAAAAGGATTAATTATGCTTAAAGATATTGTTATTAAAGGAGCAAGGGAAAACAACTTAAAAAACATTGATGTAACAATTCCTAGGGGTAAACTAGTTGTTTTTACAGGTGTTTCGGGTAGTGGAAAAAGTACACTTGCTTTTGATACTATTTTTGCAGAAGGTCAAAGAAGATATATTGAGAGTTTATCAAGTTATGCTCGTATGTTTTTAGGACAAATGAGTAAACCAGATGTTGATGTTATTGATGGTTTAAGCCCAAGCATTTCTATTGACCAAAAAACAACTTCGCACAATCCAAGAAGTACTGTTGGAACAGTTACCGAAATTTATGATTATTTGCGACTTTTATATGCAAATTTGGGTGTGCCCTATTGTCCAAACTGCAACAAACCAATTTCGTCTCAAACAATAGATGACATTATAAATCAAGTTTTGTTAGTGCCAGAAGGAACAAAAATTATTATTACTGCTCCGGTTGTTAGGGGTAAAAAGGGTGCTTTTGCTAAGGAACTTGCCGGTTGGTTAAAAGATGGCTATTTAAGAGCAAAAATTGATGGCCAAGATTATATGTTAGATGAAGAAATTAATTTAGATAAAAACATTAAACATAACATATATTTAGTAATTGATAGGTTAATTGTTAAACCTGAAATTACAACCAGATTATCAGAAAGTTTAGAAAATGCTTTAAAACTAACTAACGGTATTGTGGTTGTTGAATTTGATGGAAAAGAAACTCTATATTCAACAAATCACAGTTGCCCAATTTGTGGTTATGCAATTGAAGAAATTGCACCAAGATTGTTTAGTTTTAATACACCGTTTGGTGCTTGTCCAGAATGTAATGGTTTAGGTTTTAAACAAGTTATTGATAGAAATAAAATTATTAAAGATGAAAATTTAAGTTTAAATAATGGTGCTATTGTTGCTGCCGGTTGGGCTTATGATAATGGTATGGCTAACATGTTTTATAGAGCAGTTGCTAATCATTTTAATGTTTCTATTGATACACCAGTTAAAAATTTACCTAAACAAGTTTTAGATATGGTTTTATATGGCACTAATGGTGAAAAAATAAATGTTACCTATAAGTTTAAAGGTGAATGGTTAACAACCAAAATGAAGTTTGAAGGAATTATTCCTAATTTAGAAAGAAGATATAGAGAATCAACTTCGGAATATGCTAAAAATGAAATAGGTAAAATTTTAACAGAAATAGATTGTGATTTGTGTAAGGGTAAACGATTAAAACAATCTGCTTTAAATGTTAAAATTAACAACTTAAATATAATTGAATTAACTGATATGTCTGTGGTTAAAATAAAAGAGTTTATTGATGGGCTAACACTAACAAAAACTCAAGAACAAATTGCCACACCAATTTTAAAAGAAATTAAAGCAAGATTAAATTTTTTAGTTAATGTTGGTTTGAATTATTTAACATTAAGTAGGTCGGCAGGAACTTTAAGTGGTGGTGAAGCACAACGAATTAGGTTGGCAACACAAATTGGTAGTGGGTTAACAGGTGTTCTATATATTTTAGATGAACCTAGCATAGGTTTGCATCAAAGAGATAATGATAGGTTGCTTACAACATTAAAAAATTTAAGAGATTTAGACAATACAGTTATTGTTGTTGAACACGATGAAGACACAATTAGAGCAGCTGACCACATTGTAGATATTGGACCATATGCTGGTGTTCATGGTGGTGAAGTTGTGGCACAAGGAACGGTTGAAGATATTATTAAATCTAGCCGTAGTGTAACAGGTAAATATTTAAGTGGTGAATTAAAAATTTCTACCCCTAAAAATCGTAGAGAAATTAAAAATGGCTTTATTGAAATTAGGGGTGCTAAACAAAATAACTTAAAAAATATTGATGTTGATATTCCTGTTGGTGTTATTACAGCAATCACAGGTGTTTCGGGTAGTGGAAAAAGTAGTTTAATAAACGAAATTTTATATCCAACTGCAAGTAATGTTTTAAACAGAAGTAGTTTACCAGAAGGAAAATTTACTGAAATTAATAATTTAGAAAAATTAGATAAGGTTATAAATATTGACCAAAGCCCAATAGGAAAAACACCAAGAAGTAACCCAGCAACTTATACTAATGTTTTTAATGATATTAGAGAATTGTTTAGTAAAACAGTTGATGCAAAGGAAAGGGGATATTCTGCTGGAAGGTTTAGTTTTAATGTTTCGGGTGGAAGATGTGAAAATTGCTCGGGTGCTGGTATAAATAAAATTGAAATGTTCTTTTTACCAGATGTTTATGTTACTTGCGATGTTTGTGGTGGAAAACGATATAATAAAGAAACTTTGGAAGTAAGATATAAAGGTAAAAATATTGCAGATGTTTTAAATATGACAATTTCAGAAGCTGTTGAGTTTTTTGAAAATGTTCCTAAAATTAAAAACAAATTGCAAACTTTAAACGATGTTGGTTTGGGATATATTAAGTTGGGTCAACCTGCCACCGAATTAAGTGGTGGTGAAGCTCAAAGGGTTAAACTTGCAACAGAATTAAGTAAACGAAGCACGGGTAAATCGTTATATATTTTAGATGAACC
>JAZNIS010000106.1:0-2412 GCA_045577635.1 Clostridia bacterium | reverse complement strand
GGATCCTAACCGTAGTATGACAATAAATAAACTTATAAAAAAAATAGTTAAATTAACAATAGTATTTATTTTGTTTAATTTTTTATATTTTTTGTTAGACTTAGTAAGTGATTTTAAGAGTTTAAATTTTTTTGAAATTCTATCTATTTTTTATTTTTCCCTAACACATCAAACCACTACGTGGTATATTATAATTTTAATTGGTTTATATTTTCTAACTCCAATCTTGCGTATATTTGTTCAAAATGCAAAAAAATCAGTTGTTTTATATGTTTTAATTACTTTATTTATAAGTTCTTTATTAATTCCAACAATCAATAGATATTTTGGATTATCATTCATTGTGATTATAGGGGAGACTAAATGGATCTTCTTGTTTTTAGCTGGTTATTATTTATCAAGCACAAATTTTATTCCAAGTAAATGTATTTATATATTAGGACTTTTGGGTTTTTCTGCATATACGATTGGATCATATTTTAGCGTTTCCGACCAATTAGATGCTTTTATGGTCTTAGAAGCGATGATGATATTTAAGCTTTTTTCTAATCATAAAATTAAAATTAAAAATAATAAAGTTATTAACTTAATATCTAAATACAGTTTTGGAATTTATTTAACTAATTATTTTTGGATGACATTATTTGCAAAAATAAATATTTACTTTACAATATTGCCAATATTTATTGGTGAATTTATTTATTGGGGCTACATATTAATAATTTCACTTATTACAAGTATGATTCTCTATCGTTTGCCATTGATTAAAAAGTTATTTAAATAAAGATTTCTATTCTTGAATTTTGTGATAACATAATTATATGGAAAAAACTGTAATACCCCAAATTAATATAAATTGGTTTCCTGGTCATATGGCGCAAACATTAAAAATGATTGACGTAGAGTTAAAAAACTGTGATGCCATTGTTTATGTTGTCGATGCTCGTTGTCCACGTTCATGTATTAATCCACAGTTTGATGAGTTTGTTGGACGTAAGCCTGTTTTATTTGTTCTTAATAAAATTGATTTAGCACCAAATGGAGTCAAGGAACGCTTTATTCAATCTTTACAATTAAAAACACCATATGATGTTATTACTCGTAATTCAGTGAAGAGTGGTGGAACGCAACCTGTTATTAATGCTTTACAAAAACTATTAGCTGAACGTATTAAAGCTAAACTTGCTCATGGTATTACAAAGACTTTACGTGTTGCTGTGATAGGTGTAACTAACTGTGGTAAATCAACTTTTATCAACAATATGACAAATAAAGGAAAAACACAAACTGGCAATCGTCCTGGTGTAACACGTACTAAACAATGGGTATCAATTACTGATAATTTATGGTTGTTGGATACACCAGGAACTCTGTGGCCGTCCTTTACCAATCAACAAATTGCACGTAATTTAGCCTATGTGGGATCGATTAAAGATGACATCCTGGATATTGTATTGTTAAGTCAATCATTACTTGCTGATTTAAACAAATTACAACCTGAGGCTGTTTTAAGCCGTTTTGGTGTGGCTTCATTTGAGGAAATCGCAAAAAAGCGAGGCTGTTTGTTACGTGGTGGTGTTTTAGATACTTTGCGTGCGGCTAAGATAATCTTAACAGAATTTCGCGATGGCAAGATTGGTAAATTTAATTTGGATGAATTGTTATGATAAACCATCAAACTTTGAATCAGCAGTTTGGACAGTATGGCGAAGATTTAGCAATTCAGTTTTGTCGTCAGCAAAAATATAAAATATTAAAACGTAATTATCGTTGTCGTTTTGGCGAAATCGATATCATTGCCCAGCAAGATAACGTCCTGCATTTTATTGAAGTAAAAAACCGCACGAAAGATTTAATTCCTGGACGTTATGCAGTTAACAAAAATAAACAACGCCATATTAGGCAAAGTGCACAAAATTATTTGTTAGAAAATCAATTAACAAATGAATGTATGGTTTCTTTTGACGTAGTTGAAATTACAGATGGGAAATTAGAATTTTTGGAAAATTGTTTTTATTAAAACAGTTCTATTATTAATAAATCAAAAGCGTTAGTCGCGTTACAATTTGCGTTGATGTTACGTGTAATCTTTGCCAAGGCATTATAAAGTGCTAGTTTTTTTTGTGCCGGAAAATTTGCTTTTTTTAATTCTCGATTTAATGCATCAAGTGCTAGGATGAAGTTTTCAGGTTTGGTTAAAATAGGTAAATAATTCATTGCAGTCTCTATTTTAGTTGCATTGATAATGCTGTGAGCTGCCGTTGCAATAGCTGTGGTGTCTGGGTTGTTTCTTGCAATTTCTTTTAATGTTTGGTTGTTTGTTGTCTTGTGATAATACGTAATACAACGGCTACGAATGGTGGGGAGGATTCTGTCTAGGTTTTGACATAAAAACAATACAGTGCAATCAGA
>JAZNIS010000105.1:0-1593 GCA_045577635.1 Clostridia bacterium | reverse complement strand
GTCTTTTAAATATGGAAGAATTGTTCCTATAACTGTTCCATCTCTTTCATCAAAGTTTAAGCATGCAGGAACTGTTGGGCAAGCCCTAACAACATATTGAAACATAGGGTTGCCAAGTAAATCTAGGTTATAACTTCCCCCATCAACATTCATTTCTTCAGAATCTGTTAGCAAAACAAAACAACAAACACTAACACCATCAGCGTCTCTCTTTAATTTTTGAGTTTCTGTTTCGTTGCCATCTGTTATAATTTTTAAATCAAAAAAATCGGTATCTTCTTCTACCTTGTTTTCTATTTCTGTTAAATTTAATATCTTTTCCATACTTGTAATTTTAATTAATAATTAAAGCTTTGTCAATTTTTTATACTTGTTTTTTACGCTTTTGCTTAAAGTAATTTGAAACCAAAGAAGAACATTCTTCTTCTAAAATTCCACTTTCCAACTCAGTCTTGTGGTTAAGCTCTGCCCTATCTATTATCTCTTTTGATGTTAAGGCGTTTTCTTTGTTAATTCTCGCACCAAAATAAAGTTTTTTAATTCTGGCATTTAAAATTGCACCTAAACACATTAAACAAGGTTCTAACGTCACATAAATTTCAGCATCTAAAAGCCTAAAATCTTTAATTTTTTTGCAAGCTTTTTTTATAGCAATAATTTCTGCATGATTAGTTGAATCTTTGCTTTTTTCTCTTGTATTGTGTGCTTTTGCAATATTTTTACCATTTAAAACAATAACAGCACCAACTGGCACTTCGTCTTTTTTATAAGCTTTTTCAGCCTCTTTTAAAGCAACTCTCATTAATTCTTCTTTCATTTTTTTCTATTTCCTTTGTAATTTTATTTAGCTTTTTAATAACATTTCTATTTCTTGCATAAATTTGCTTTAACTTATCTGTTTTTATCGGGTGAGAAAAACTATCCTTGCCCACCTCAATTGTAACCGCCGGAATGTTAAGCCTATAAACACACCAGTCTTTATATCCGCCACCACTTACATTTTCAACATTTTTAATTTTATATCTTGTTGTTTTTGCCAGTATTTTTGCAATTTTATAATCTCTTTTCAAATTTTCTTTTTTATTATAGAAGTTATAATAAATTTCTTCACCTTTAGCGTGATAACTAATGCTAAAATCAATGTTTTTGTTAATTGTTAACAATGCTAAACATTTTGTTTCCTTCTCACTCATAGGGCTGTTGCCAACAAAATCACTAGAACTTGCCACAAACTTATTTTCTTTTCCACTGCCCCATTTCGCATCAAAGTTTGTGTTTAAATCAACACCATTTATGTTTGCTTTATAAAGCGAAAAATCTTTTGAGTTATTATTAATTTTAATCAACTTTAACTTAAGCATCTTACTTTTAATGCTTTTTAAACCACAGCAGCAAAGCTGAACACCATCTGGGTTAACCATGGGCACAAAAATTATGTTTGGGGTTCCTATTTTTTTATATTTCTCATAGTTAACAGAAATATCTTTAATCATTAAACAAATTAAATCTGTTGTAATGTGTTCTCTCGCATGAATTGCCCCATGAATTAAAACATTATATTTTGACTCAAAATTAAACTCAACACTATAAATA
>JAZNIS010000104.1:0-15631 GCA_045577635.1 Clostridia bacterium | reverse complement strand
AGTTATAGAGTTACCTAAGGTTTTACTCTCTTGTTTAAGGCTTGTTTTATAAATGCTTAAATACTTATTCATCTTTTCCTCTGTAAATCTCCTTTATTATTTCTTCTAGCGGTTCACTTGATATTGTTATATCTTGAAGGTCGTCAGCCTTGAAAAGCCCTAAAAGTTCATCCATAGTTGTTTTATTCATGTCAACTTCAATTTTATATAACGTGTCTTTTGATTTTAAAACTTTAATTCCGTCTTTTTCTTCAATTTTAACATTGTTTTTTAGGTTAACTTCAACAATCTTTTTATTTAAGTGGTGATATTTCAAATTCTTCATGCTATCATCAAGAACTATCTTGCCATCGTTAATTATAATAACTCTTTTGCAAACCTCTTCAATATCACCAACATCATGCGACGTAAAGAAAATTGTTGTTCCCAACTCTCTATTGATTTTTTTAATAAGTTTTCTCAAAATTTCTTTCGCAATCGGATCTAGCCCTATTGTTGGCTCATCAAAAAACAACATTTTTGGGTTATGAAGAAGAGAAGCAACCATTTCACACTTCATTCTTTGACCTAAACTTAAACTTTTAACAGGTTGATGCATAAACTCGTTAATTTCAAAAATACCTGCTAATTCGTTTATTCTTTTTTCTAGTTCGTCCTTTTTAATATCGTAAATTGAACCAAAGAATTTAAAGTTTTCGTAGGCAGATAAATGCACCCACAATTGTTCCTTTTGTCCAAACACCGAACCTATTTTATATGATAATTTAATACGATCCTTTGAAGGATTTAAACCTAAAACCTTAACATCGCCACTTGTTGGATATAAAATACCTGTAAGCATTTTAATAGTTGTAGATTTTCCTGCTCCGTTAGGACCTATAAATGCCAATGCTTCGCCTTCTTCAACAGAAAAACTAATGTTATCAACAGCAGTTTTTATAACTTTTTCTGTTTTAAATAAACTCTTTTTTCCATTAGCATTAATTGCTCGTTTTTTGCTTGTAAATTCCTTTTTTAAATTGCTAACTTCTATAACTTTCATTGTTTTCTCCTAACATTTTATAATTTTTAATTTGTAAATAATAATTTTTTATATTTTAACACGGAAACACTAAAAAACAGTTAAAAAAACAATAACATTTTTAATAAGTAACAAAAAAACACCCCTACTTGTGCAAGGGTGTTTTAAAATACTATATGTTTTAAACAAACAACACTAATTTATGTTGTTTTACTTTTAACAATACGGTTCAATTTAACTGCACCTACACAAAAAGATATGCTGAAGCTTGCATGCTTCATACACAAATGCATCTTTTGAAATTTGAGTAGGCATTAAATGTCTCATTGTTTTTTCTCCTGTTTTGCTACATATTAACACAGTAAAATTTTTATTGCAATACTTTTTTTGTATTTAATATTTTTTTTGACGGCTATTATTACAAGTAATAATAAAAATTTTTTAAAGTTAAACATTTATAACAAAATTAATTTAGCAACTAAAATTTTCGTGCTATAATGAGTGTATGAAAATACTATCACCAGCCGGAAATTTTGAAAGCTTAAAAATGGCTATATTTAACGGAGCAGACGAAGTATATTTAGGAATTAATGACTTTAATGCCCGTAATAACATTGACGGATTTAATATTACTAACTTGGGCGAAGCAGTTGATTTTGCACATATTTTTAATGTAAAAGTAAACCTTGCAATAAACATATTGTTTACAAATGCAGAACTTAACACCGCCCTAGACACTTTAATTAAGGCCTATAATTTAGGTGTTGATAGTTTTATTGTGCAAGATTTAGCACTTGCAAAGCTTGTTAGCGAAAACTATCCACAAATTGAACTTCATGCAAGTACACAAATGGGAATTTGCAACCTAGAAGGTGTTAAAGCTATTGAACCTTTTGGCTTTAAAAGAGTTGTTTTAGCAAGAGAAACCCCACTAGCCGAAATTAAACGAATAAAAGAAAATTCTAATATAGAAATTGAATATTTTGCACATGGTGCTTTATGTGTTGCTTTTTCGGGCAACTGTTATTTAAGTTCCTATTTACATAATGCTAGTGGCAACAGGGGCAGATGCAAACAACTTTGCCGTTTACCTTATTCACTACTTAAAAATGGCAAAGTTTTAAAAACAGGTTATTTGTTAAGTGCCAAGGATTTTAACACCATTAACCGTTTAAAAGATTTAGAAATGGCAGGTGTAACTGCACTTAAAATTGAAGGTAGAGCAAGACGACCATTTTATGTTGCAACTGTAACAAGGGAATATTACAATGCACTACACAATTTAAAAATAAACGAAACAAACTTAAAACTTGCTTTTAATAGAGATTACACTGCTGGCTACTTTGATGGAAACGGAAATATTATTTCTAACCACAACAACCACATAGGAATTGAAATTGGAAAAGTTTTAAGGGTTAACAACGGTAAAAAGTTTAATGAAGTGTTTATTAGTTCGGTTAAAGAACTAACCGAAAAATCAACTTTTAAATTTTATGTTCAGGGTAAAGAAGCAAACACAATATCGGCTTACGACCTAACAAAAATTAAACCAAACGAATATCGTTTAACAACAACACAAAAAGTTGACCCAACAGCAACAGTAAATTTAATTTTAGATTATAAACAAGAAGAAACGGTTTTATCAGAACAAAAAAGACAACCTTTACTTATTGATTTGTTTGCCGAAACAAACAAACCTATTAAAGCTGTTATTACTATTAACAATAATAAAACCGAAGTTTTTGGCGAAGTTTTACAACCTGCAATTAAACAACCATTAACTAATAATAATTTTATTGAGAACTTTAACAAAAGTGATTTATTTGAAGCAATACTTACAATAAAACAATTAGATGCTGTGTTTATGCCAAAACAACAACTAAATGAATTTAGAAGAACTGTGTTTGATGTTGCATTTAACAAGATAACAAAACCTTTTAAACGAAACCTAGAAACTATTTCGGTTGACACAAACAAACCTGTTATTCCTTTTGTGAATTTTGATTTTGTTGAAAATATAAATCAAAACTTTACAGCTGAAAATATTGTTTATTCACCAAGCGAATATAATTTAGAAGATATTAAGAAATTTATTAAAAAATGTAATTCATTAAACAAAACACCTATTTTAGACACACCAAACTTTGCTGTTTACGAAGACATTAACCACTTAAAAGAAATAATTGAAAAAACAAACATCACGATTGTTGCAAACAATTACTATGCCTTAACACTTACTAACAAACTAATTATTGGTGGTGGTTTAAATGTTTATAACAACATTACAGGCAACCACTACAACAAACCTATAATTGTTAGCGAAGGAAATGTTGCAACAAAACGAAACTTCCCTTACATGACTTTAAGACATTGTCCTTTTAAAAATCATTTAGGAGCAAATTGTTCTAACTGTCCATACAGTAATGATTACTCATTAAAAATGGAGTGGGGAAAAGAATTAAAAATTAAAAGAAAAAAACTTTCGGATTGTACCTTTTACCTAACCGATTAAATGGAGAAACATTATGATATTAGAAAGCGAAAGATTACTTTTAAGAAATTTTAAAATGACCGATCTTGATGATTACTACGAATATGCATCAATGCCAAATGTTGGACCACGAGCTGGTTGGCCATTTTACACTGATAAAGAAAAAGCAAAAGACCGTTTAGAATTGGAACAAACAAAAGAACATCAGTTTGCAATAGTTTATAAACCCGATAATAAAGTTGTTGGCTCTGTTGAATTAATGGACTGCAAACTAGATAGATACCCCAACCTTAAAATTGAAGATGGAGCAAAAGAAATTGGTTTTGTTTTATCGGAGAATTATTGGGGTAAAGGGATTATGACTGAATCAGCAAAAATGGTTACCGACTTTGCTTTTAGAGTTTTAGATGTTCCGGTTATTTACATCGGTCATGCCGAAGCAAACATTGGAAGTGGTAAAGTTCAAGATAAAATTGGATTTAAAGTTATAGGTAAACTACCTAATTACAGAATTTGGGTTGATGGAAAACCGACTGATTTAATTGAAAGAAAACTTACAAAAGAAGAATGGTTAAACAAAGAATAACAAAAAGCATAAGACAAAAATCTTATGCTTTTTTGTTAAAAACTAATAATTTAATTTGGTTGGAACTTGAAAACCATTTTGTTTACACACGGCAATTAACTCTTCATGCGATAGGTGCATACAATAAACTTTGTTTCGTAATTCATTGGGAACAACCGTATTTAAATAATCAAATTGTGTGTGGGTTGTTTCCCTTTTTGAAATGGTACAATCCGTATATAATCTAAACAAATTTTTATCAGTTAAAGCTTGTGTTAAAAACTGTTTATCTGCACTATCACCTGTGTAATAAGTTGTTAAATTATTACTAGTAATTTTTATGGCATAACTAACAAAATTTTTAACATGTTCAACCTTAACAAACTCTAATTTATTTATATGTTCAAATTGGCTTTCAACTTCCTTTGAATTAATTATATTTATCATTTGTGGTTCAACACCAACAATAGTTAAATATGATATTATGTCATTTTTATACAACATATTGTCATTAAGTACTATGTTTATGTTTATATTTTTAATAAAGTGCAAATGGAATATTAATGTTCCTATGCTGCCTATATGATCACAGTGAGTGTGAGTAATTATAAAGTAAACAGTTTTTACATCACTTAAAACATCACTGTTTTTTAATGCCTTATAAACCTCTTCACCACAATCTATAATAAGCATTTTATCTTGCTCTTTATAGTAAGCACTTGTTGTTCCTAAACTTGGACAAAAACCCGAACCATAACCTATAAAATTTAAGTTAACACCTTGCACTATTTTACCCCACCCATAACAACTAAATTTGCATATTGTTTTTGTGGTTGAATATAGTTTTGGTTGCTACTTTTTATTGTTGTGTTAAAGTGATTTAAAATTTCACTTTCGGTTCTAGCTCTTTCTAAAACATCTCTTTTTAACATACGATTTAATTGTGTTTTTTCATCAACATCAACAAACACACTATAATTTAAAAGCTTTCTTAATTTTTCATTGTGTAGTACTGCATAACCTTCAACAATTAAAACTTTTGGAGGTTGTAATTTAATAGTTTCTTCTCCTCTGGTGTAATCAGCAAAAGAATATGTTGGAAGTTCAACTTCCTGATTGTTACTTAACATATTAATATGTTTAACAATTAAATCATAATCGTAAACTTGTGGATTATCAAAATCAATTTTTTTTCGTTCTTCCAAACTTAATTCGGAATAAGGATAAAAATAATTATCTAGTGATAACACAGTTACATTATCAAACATTGAACTTATTTGTTTTGCAAGTGTGGTTTTGCCAGATGCTACACCACCAGAAATACCTATTACATACATAAAACATTACTCTCCACAATTTATTTTATGGCAACAACAAGGTTTCGCTAAATTATCTATACAGGTTTGAAGATCATTAATTAACATATCTTCGTCTCTGGATTTTACAGCAGCAAGTAAACTAACTTCATCGTTTGTGTTTCGGCATAGTGTTACAGCACCATCGCTTGTTACAAACAAATCGTTGTTTGCTTGACAGAATTGTTTTGGATCTTCCTTATAAAAGGCCTCTGAACAGAAACATCTTTCAGTAACAATTACAGAATCTCCTTTTATAAAATGTGATTTTCTAATGCTATCTTTACAATTGCAATAGTCAATATCAAGTAATGACCTTTTTAAATTGTCTATGTTTAAATATGATGGATTTGTTTTTGGGAATATTTCAATAAATTTAAGCACACAATTTAATTCAAGTGAAAAGTTAATCATTGAAATTACATTACGGAAGTTTTCAAAAACATCTTTTGTGTATGCAACATTTAAATAAATGTTAACATTAGGATATTTTGCCCTAACGGCTCTAATATTGTTTTTAACCTTTTCAAAAGTATCTACTGTGTTTGTAATATATTCATAATATTGTTTATTGTTTGAGTGGAATGAAATATTAATACTATCAAGATATTTACAAACATCTTTCTTTTCACCAAGTAATAAACCATTGGTTGTCATGGCAATATTTAAACCTAAACCTTTTAATCTGCTAACAATATCAATAATATCTGGCCTTATTAGTGGTTCCCCTCCACTTAAATTTATATGGTCTATATTATAATTTTCTTTAGCAACCTTTGCTAAATATTCATAGTCATTAGCATTAAGCGATTCTTGTTTCTTTTCGCAAATTCCTTCATTATGACAAAACCTGCAACGGTAATTACAATTATGTGTTAAAAGTAATCGCAATCTTCTTTTGTTTCGGTTAACTTTTTCTAATCGGTCGTTAACAATTTTGTAAACCTGACTTAATAATTCAAGTTCATCAATTCCTGTGTTATTAACAACAACAGTGTCTTTGGTGTAATCTAGCACACCTTTTTCTTTTTCAATTACATCTAAATTTTTGAACTGCTCTATGGTTTCTTCTAACGATAAACCAAGGTCTGGAAACTGATTAATTCTGCGTTGAGCTCTGATTTCCAAAGGTGATGTGAAAAAGAATTTTATATCAGCCATAGGTAAAATTTTGTTACCCATACAACGACCGTCTATAACAATATCTTTTCCTTTTGCAAAATTCCTTATCTTGTTATAAACAACCTGTTTAACAATTTCGTACTTTGAAAAAACGGTTGATAATTCTGTAACATCTTTATCCCTAATTCTTTTTGTTACATCTTTATTTTCTAAAAATACAGAATAGCCATTATCATTACTAACATAATCAATATTAAAGCTATCTAGTATTTTGCTGTTAGAATAAACATTATCCATAGATATATTATGATTAATCATGTATAATGCAATGCTTCTAAACAACACTCCCGAATCAAAATGTTCAAAGCCAATTTTGTTTGCTAATTTTTTAGCAATAGTTGTTTTTCCTGTTCCAGCCAAGCCATCAATAGTAATTATCATAACTATTATCCCCCTTAAACTGTAGGTACTTCTATATTAGCCCAAAAAAAATATTAAAGAAACCTATAATCATATAAAAAATATTAAAATTCGTTATCTATACTATAAAATTTATTTATAATAAAACCCGTAAATACAACCTATAAAAATTTTTTATGTAAAATAATTGTTTTTTATAAAAAACAATATAAATTTATTAAAACAACCAAAAAACAAGAACAAAAAAACACCCAAATTTATGGGTGTTTTTTTTATTTTATTAAACTTTCTAGTTTTGCACTAAATACTGCTCTAAATTCAGGATCGTTTTCAAATCTATCGTTAATAATTGTTCCATATAATGGTTGTGGTTCGTCAACAATGTTAAACTTTTCAATAAACTCTTTAAGTTCGGTTTCTGCACTAGGACTATCTTGATATTCAATTTCAATAAACTTACCTAAAAGTTCAATATCATCAAAGAAAATTTTTAAACCTTTATATTGTCTAACTTCTCTTTGTCTATCAATATATAAATAAGGATCTAAACCAGCTAAATGCAAAAAGTTAATTCCTTGTTCAACAGATTCTAATTTAATGGCTTCTTCAATCCAATCATTATTGTCGGTTCTCTTTTTAATTTCCAAAGCAACCTTTCCTGGTTTTTGACGAACACGGAAAACTCTGCCTGTTTTTGCCAAAGAATCTCTACCAAAAGCTCCACAGGTAATATCTAAAACATGAGTTTTTTCAATTAAAGGTGTGGTGTTTTCGTAAACAGCATTCCAAATTGCATCGTTTACTGTGTATCTTACTTCCTTTTCTAATTCCATATTATTCCCCCAAATATGTTTTTTCTAGTTTAATTTAATTATGTTTTAATGTCAAACAGAAAGCTTTTTAAATAAAAAATAGTTATAATAATTTTTTATAATTTTTTTTAACTTAATAAAAAACATTGATATTTTAAATTTTGTGTGCTATACCTTAACTAATAAAATAAGGCAGGTGTTAACAATGAAACAGACACTAGGTGATTTAAACTTATATAAAGTATTTTATGTGGTTGCAAAATCAAAAACCTTCTCAGATGCCGCTAAAAAATTATTTATATCGCAACCAGCAATTAGTTATTCTATTAAAACACTTGAAAAACAATTAGGTTTTTCGTTGTTTTGTAGGCACACTAAAAAAATTACCTTAACTTTTGAAGGTAATGAAATTTTAAACCAAGTTGAAACAGCTTACAACTTAATTTTATCGGCTGAAACAAAGTTGCAAGATATTGCCAACCTTAACTGTGGCAACATTTCAATTGGCACACCATCACACATTGGTTCAAGTTACTTACTTAATTTAATTAAAGCATTTAAAAAAGAACACCCTAAAATTTCTTTTGATATTGTAAGTAAATCTACCGATGAAAACATTAAACAATTATCAAATAAAAATATTGATATGGTTATTGATACAATGCCTATCACAATTCCACACGGAGCTGACCACTGTGTAATTAAAAAACTATCAATGTGTTTTGCAACAAGCCCAGAATTATACGAAGATAAGATTTACAACAAATACGATATTAGCAGTAGCGACCTTATTTTACCTGGTAAAGGAACAAGCACAAGAAATTTAATTGATGAAGTTTTTGAAGTTGACCGAATTAATTTAAAACCTTTAATGCAAATTACAACAACCGACATGACAAAACAAGCAGTTGCACACAAATTTGGCACAGGTTTATTTATTAAAGAAACAATTTTAGAAGATTTAGAAAATGGAACATTAAAAGAATTAAAAACCGATTTTAAATTACCGGATATTGATTTATGTTTGGTTTATTATGCTGAAAATTTATCGTTAAGCAGCAAAGAGTTTATTAATACTTATGTTTTACCTAGCACAGAAAAACCATTAAAATAGGAGTTTTATGAATAATTTTTGGTCAAAAAAAGTACAATCAACCGAAATTTTACATTTTAGCCGTATGCAACGAATTAATGAAGACACAAAGCATTTATGGTTAGAGCCATTAAACATTAAACCCAACTTTAAAATTTTGGAAGTTGGTTGTGGAAGTGGACATTTTACAAACACTATTAAAAGAACTTTTCCCGATTGCGAAGTTATTGGAATTGATTTAGATGAAGGCCATATTAAATTTGCAAAAGAAATGGGAACAGATGTTACCTATATTTGTGCCGATATTAACGATTTGCCATTTGAAGATGATTATTTTGATATTGTATTTTCACACACAGTAATTGAACATTTACCTTTTAAAAATTTTATAACTGAACAGCGAAGAGTTTTAAAACCTAACGGCAAAATTTTTATTTACGAAGTTGAACCTAAACAAAAACATGTGCACACTTTTGATTATTTAAAAGAGGAAATTAATGAAATTTTAGATAAAATTGATGTGCCTGAAATTGATAAATCCAATGTTGGTGTTTACTCTAACAAACCCTACGAAGTGTTAACAAAACTTGACAACGAAGGGTTTTGTGATTGCAAGTTAGAATTTAAAGAAATTATGTATTATTTCCCAGATAATGCACCTAGTAAACAAAGTGCAATTGAACAAATTGAAAGTGCACGACTTGCTGAAATGTATGAATATTTGTTTGTTATTTCACTTTCAACTAATGGCGAACAATTTGAACAACAATTATTAGATTTAAACAAAAGAAGATATGATGAAAGAATAAGGTTGTTTGATCAAAACAAAAAAATTTATGACTATGAAACAACCCTTTTAAGGATTATGAGTGGAACAAAAAAAGCATCTAAATAGATGCTTTTTATTTTTTATTCTTTTTATTTTTTCCTTCTTTTGCCTTATATGTTTCAGTTTTAAAAGGTTCAAGTTGTTCATCTGTAAAGGTCATTTTACCAAGGTCGTTACATCTTGTTAAAAGCTTATCCATAATTTCTTCTTTGCTAGAATTTCCTTTAATTAATTCTGAATATTTTACAGGTTTATCTATAACATATATTCTTTCTGCCTTTTTAAAATATGTTACATAAATTGAAGTATCAATACCTTGCCTATAACACATTTCTGCCAAACTTAAAAATCCACCATAAAAACCTTCTAATTCGGCTAAATATCCCTTTTCAGAATTTTCAGGATAAATTACAATGTTTTCACCTTTTCTAATGGCCGACAAACTTTCTTTAATTGTTTTGAAAAATCTTTGGTCGTGATAGGTGGAAATAAGGTTTAATCCTTTATAAAACAAATTTGTTAACGGGCTGGCAATTAAACAAAACAACCTTGCCAAATGCAAATTCCAATGTTTCTTTTCGTGATAGTAAACCCGTGTTTGATACTTATACATTTTAATTAATCCCGAATTCATTTCGTGAGCTCCCCACATACGAATTGGACTATCGTTCCAAATTTCTAACGACATAGGAGCATCAGTTCCTTCGTGGTTACTTAAAATAATGTTTCCAGCAGTAAACTTTTCACCTAAATAAACAAAAACAGGTTCTTTATATCTGCCTTTCATTAACTTTTTTAAACCTTTAAACCACCACTTTCTTTCCTTTTTAGCAGGAACTTGTGGTACTAAACTTTTATCTTTAATTAATTCTTCTTTTGTTTCCATTTTATCACCTGAACTTTATTACAATAATTATACCACTATGCTTTTTTATTTCAAACAAAAGAACCTTTTATTTCGTCAAATTTAGACAATTACACAAAATAATTAACAATAACACAAAATTTGTTTACAAAAAAAGGTTAAGATTTTACTTAACCTTTTATTTAACAATAGGCACACCTATTTTATCTAAAATTTTTCTAACCTTTGCAAGTTCAACTTCGTTTGGTGGTTGAATTTCGGCTAACTTATAATCGTAACCCAATTCTTCCCACTTATATTCGCCAAGCTTGTGAAATGGCAATAAATCTAATTGTTTAACACATTTATACCTTTTCAAATTTTTTGCAAGAGTCATTAAACTTCCTAAATTAAAGGTATATTCCGGAACAATAACATGTCTTACCCAAACAGGTTTGTTAATATGTTCTAGGTAATTTAAAGTTTCCATTGTGTATTTATTTGATGCACCTGTTAACTCTTTACATAAACTATCGTCCAAAGCTTTAATATCTAATAACACCAAATCACACTCTTTTAAAACTTTACTTGTTTTTTCTAGTGGCAAACTTCCTGCTGTGTCTAATGCAACATGAAGTTTTAATCGGTGTAAAGCCCTTATTAGTTTTAATACAAATTTTGATTGCAATAATGGTTCGCCACCCGAAATGGTAACACCACCCGTTTTAATATAGTTTAAATATGGCTTAATACGGTTTACAACAGCCCTAACAGATAAACGGTTGCCATCTTTTAACTTCCAACTATCGGGATTGTGGCAGTATAAACATCTTAACGGACAGCCCTGCATAAACACAATGTATCTAACACCTGGCCCATCTACTGCACCAAAACTTTCAAACGAATGAATATATCCTTTCATAGTTCTCCTTAAAATTTAGTGTGGAAAGTACGGTTAATAACATCTAATTGTTGTTCACGAGTTAGTTTAATAAAGTTAACGGCATAACCTGAAACCCTAATTGTTAATTGTGGGTATTTTTCAGGGTGATCCATAGCATCTAGTAAAACATCACGATTTAAAACATTAACATTTAAATGATGTCCTTTATCGGTAAAGTAACCGTCCATTAAACTTACTAAATTATTAATTTTATCGGTTTGAGTTTTTCCTAATGCATCTGGAACAATTGAGAATGTGTTACTAATTCCGTCTTCGGCAGAATCATAATCTAATTTAGATACAGATTTTAATGATGCAACACAACCATTACTATCTCTGCCGTGCATTGGATTTGCACCTGGTGCAAAAGGTTCACCTAATTTACGACCATCAGGGGTTGAACCTGTGTGTTTTCCATAAACAACATTACTTGTAATGGTTAAAACACTTAATGTTTGAATACTATTACGATAAGTGTATTGTTTTCTTAATTTTTTAATAAATTGCTTAACAATGTTACAAGCAATTTTATCTGCTCTTTTATCGTTATTACCATATTTAGGGTAGTCGCCTTCAATTTCAAAATCAACAACAATACCGTTTTCATCTCTAATAGTTTTTACTTTTGCATATTTAATTGCAGATAAGCTATCGGCAACAACACTTAAACCAGCAATACCACCAGCCATTGTTCTAACAATGTAATTATCGTGTAAAGCAAATTCAATTTTTTCGTAGCAATATTTATCGTGCATATAGTGAATTGCATTTAATGTGTTAACATAAAGTTTTGCTAACCAATCTAAAATTATATCGTAGTTTTTGCAAACTTTTGAATATGATAAATATTCATCGGTTATAGGATCAACAACATCGGTTAAATCAACTTTTTCAACTTCATCTGTTCCACCATTAATAGCATAAAGTAGTGCTTTTGCAAGGTTTGCTCTAGCACCAAAGAATTGCATTTGTTTACCAATTCTCATAGCAGAAACACAACAAGCAATACCGTAATCATCACCAAATTTTGCTCTCATAAGGTCATCGTTTTCGTATTGAATAGAACTTGTTAAAACACTCATTTTTGCACAGAAATTTTTAAACTTTTTAGGTAGTTTTGGACTCCATAAAATTGTTAGGTTTGGCTCTGGTGCTGGTCCTAAATTGGTTAATGTATGTAAAAATCTAAAACTCATTTTAGTAACCATGTGTCTGCCATCATCACACATACCACCAATAGATTCGGTAATCCATGTTGGGTCGCCAGAGAACAATCTATCATATTCACCTGTTCTTAAAAATCTTACAATTCTTAATTTCATAATAAAGTGATCTACAAATTCTTGAATTTGTTCTTCGGTGAAAGTTCCATCTTTAAGGTCTTTTTCAGCATATATATCTAAAAATGTGCTAACCCTACCAATACTCATGGCTGCACCGTTTTGATCCTTAACAGCTGCAAGATAACCAAAATATAACCATTGAATAGCTTCTTGTGTGTTGGTTGCAGGTTTAGAAATATCAAAACCATAATTTAAAGCCATTGTTTTTAAATCGTTTAAAGCTTTAATTTGTTCGCTAATTTCTTCCCTATCTCTAATATACTCTTCGGTAAAAGTTTTATTTGCTGTTTCATTTAAGAATTTCTTTTTTTGTTCAATTAAATGGTCAACACCATAAAGTGCCACTCTACGGTAATCACCAATAATTCTGCCCCTACCATAAGCATCTGGAAGACCTGTAATAATATGGCTGTGTCTAGCCGCTCTCATTTCTTTTGTGTAAACATCAAAAACACCGTCGTTATGAGTTTTGCGATATTTAAAAACATTAGCCACATCTGGGTCCATTTCACGGTTATATTCTTTCATTTCGCTATAAACTAATCTAATTCCACCAAAAGGCATAATTGCTCTTTTTAATGGCTCATCGGTTTGCAAACCAACAATTTTTTCTAGTTTTTTATTAATATAACCTGGGTTATGAGAAGTAATTGTTGAAATGGTTTTTGTATCAATATCCCAAACACCACCCCTTTCTCTTTCTTCCTTCATTAAAGCAGTAAGTTGTTCCCAAAGCTTTACAGTGTTTTTAGTAGGTTTGGTTAAAAAATCTTCATCACCATCATATGGTGTGTAGTTTTCAACAATATAATCTCTAACATCTACATTATTATCATCATGATATTTAAATTTCATTAATTTTCCTCCAAATTTATCCAAAAGAATTTTTGGGCAGTGTTATTATACACAATATAACCTATAATTTCAACTTAAAATTAAATAAATATATAAATATAAATTTATTATTTACACTTACATTTTACTAAAATTATTCAAACTAACCAACAATTATTTTGTTAATAATTTTTAATTTGAAATAATGTGTTTTTTTGCTAGAATATGTAGTAATAAAATTAAATAGTGAGGTGTGATATGAAAGGACTTGAACAAGTAGATAAACAGGTTTTTAAAGCAATTCAAAAGGAAGATGAAAGGCAACACACAGGGCTAGAATTAATTGCTTCCGAAAACTATGTGTCAAATGCAGTGTTAGAAGCAATGGGCAGTTGCTTAACAAACAAATATGCCGAAGGTTACCCTGGCAAAAGATATTATGGTGGCTGCGAAAATGTTGATGTTGTTGAACAATTAGCAATTGACAGATTAAAACAAATTTTTGGTTGCGACCATGCAAATGTTCAACCACATTGTGGTGCTAATGCAAACCTTGCAGTTTATGTTGCAATGTTAAAACCTGGCGACACAATTTTAGGAATGAATTTAAGCGATGGTGGGCACTTAACCCATGGATGCAAAGTTAACATTTCCGGAAAACATTTTAACAGTGTTTTATATGGTGTTGACGATAATGGTTTTATTAACTACGAAAATGTTAGACAAATTGCCCTAGAATGTAAACCAAAACTAATTGTTGCTGGTGCTAGTGCATACCCAAGAGTTATAGATTTTAAAAAGTTTAGAGAAATTGCTGATGAAGTTGGTGCTTATTTAATGGTTGATATGGCACACATTGCTGGTTTAGTTGCAGCAGGTGTTCACCCTTCCCCTGTTCCTTATGCCGACTTTGTTACCTCAACCACTCATAAAACCATGAGAGGCCCAAGAGGTGGATTTATTTTATGCAAAGAAGAATATAAAGAAAAAATTGATAAAGCAATTTTCCCTGGAACACAAGGTGGCCCACTAGAACATGTTATTGCAGGTAAAGCAGTAAGTTTTAAAGAAGCCCTTTCACCATCATTTAAAAAATATCAAGAACAAGTTGTTAAAAATGCAAAAGTTTTAGCCGAAGAACTTATGAACCGTGGAATCAAATTAGTTTCAGGTGGCACAGACAACCACTTAATGCTACTTGATTTATCAGAAAGAGACATTACAGGTTTAGAACTTGAAACATTACTTCAAAAAGCACACATTACAACAAACAAAAACACCGTTCCTAACGAAAAAAGAAAAGCATTTATTGCAAGTGGTTTAAGAATTGGAACACCAGCAATTACTAGCCGTGGCATGAAAGAAAAAGAAATGGTTAAAATTGCAGGATTTATTGCCGACATTATTGAAAACAAAGAAAAAGCAGTTAAAAGAGTTAAAGAACAAGTTATTGCTTTATGCAGCAAATTTGGAATTAGATAATAGAAAACAAAAAAACACCCAAACGGGTGTTTTTTTAACGATTAAATAAATAACTATCTATGTAAGCAGAAGCAAACAACTCTGCTTTTTTATTAGAAACTTCTACTCCATTTTGTTGAAAACCTGTAATATAGGAATTTTTTAATGTAGAAACATTAATGTCTTTACCCCTTAAACTTGTTGCAACCGAAACACAAATTGCATTAATTTTAGCTTTTTCAACAATATAAAGTTCTTCAAAAGTTCCAACTTGTTCCGAACAATTTAAAACTGCATCAGCAAGTTCTTCAATAGTTCCTGTTGCAATTACACCACTTTCAGTTGCTTCAACAGGTTTTTCATTTTTTCTTTTAAATAAATTAAATAATCCAAACATAAACTTAAAACTCTCCTTTTATGCTACTTTAATTAAAACATAAATTTATAAAATTTCAAAACGAATATAAAAAAGTGTAAAACAAATACAATTTAATAAAC
>JAZNIS010000103.1:0-3217 GCA_045577635.1 Clostridia bacterium | reverse complement strand
CCCATCGCCAAGTTTAATAACACTTTCATCTATTAATGCTATATTATTAATTTTCAAACTAGAAATCATATTAATCCTATCCTTATAAATCTAAAATATTTTACCAAAAATATAAAAAAATTACAATTAATATCATTTAAGATAAATCGCATAAAAGTAAAAAAATCTATCAGTTTCCCAATAGATTTTTTAATATGTAACATTATATTTAAACTAAAATTTCATTTAATTTTTGTTGAACTAAATATGCATCTTCAATGTCTGATGTAATAACCATAACAGTATCTTCACCAAATGTGCAACCTAAAACTGCATTTAATGATAATTGGTCAACAAAATTACTAACCATTCCAGCAGTACCTTTAATTGTTTTTAAAACAACTAAATTCATAGCATTTTTAATTGAAATTACACATTCCTTAAATATGTTTAAACACTTATTAGAAACAGCTTGATTTGTAGAACTAACAATAGCATATTTATATTTTTTACTATCTGTTAAAATTTTAATAAGACCAAGTTCTTTAATATCACGACTAATAGTTGCTTGTGTAACATCATAGTTGGCTGCTTTTAATTCAGAAACTAATTCATCTTGTGTTTCAATTTCCTTAACAGATATTAATTCTAAAATTTTTGATTGACGAGAATTTCTTGCCATAAGCCATCATCCTTTAAGTATTTATTTTTATATCAAGTTCCAATCAAATGAGAACATCATAATTATACAGTAAAGGATTTATTTATGCAAGTGGTTTTTGCATATTTATACATTTTGCATTAAATTTTTATTCATAACATTTTATAAATATAAATTTTGTTATGCATAAATATTCTGTATTTTTATACAATGGCTTAATTGAGCCATTTTTACCATTTAAACTAGATACAATAAAAAAGAAAAAACGATGAATAAAATTTCATCGTTTTATTATTTTTACACTATATATTTATTAAGTTTAGTTGATTTATACAAATTTTATAACAACAATAAACTCTAACAATTAATATTGTATTCCCCAAACAACTAAATGTTTTGCCTTTTTACCACAAACAACACAGTTGTCATGAATGTGTTTTTCGCCTTCTAAAATGCAACGAGATTTCATACCCCTAATCTCTTTCATTTTTAATTCACACTCTTCATCACCACACCACATTGCTTTAACAAAACCAGGTTTAGAATTCATAATTTTTTCTATTTCTTCAAGTGTTGTACATTCGTAGGTTAATTCTTCCCTTCTTTTTAATGCCCTATCATATAAATTGTTTTGAATATTATCAAGCAAATTTTTAACTTCCTTAACAATATCACAATCCATATCAACAACAGTTTTTTCTCTAGTATCCCTTCTGGCTAGAGTAATAACTTTATTTTCTAAATCTCTTTTACCAATTTCAATTCTAACAGGAATACCATTTACTTCATGTTCTGCAAACTTAAAACCAGGAGATTTTTCAGTTAAATCAACAAAACTAACAATATCTGCCATATTTAGCGTTTCATTAATTCTTTTAGCTAATGAAACAACCATTTCATCATCACCAATAGGAACAATTGCAACTTGTCTTGGAGCAATTTTTGGTGGCAAAACTAAACCATTTTCATCACTATGAACCATAATTAATCCACCAATCATTCTAGTTGTAACACCCCAAGATGTTTGATAAACATAATCCAATTGATTGTTTCTATTTAAATATTTAATATCATATGCCTTTGCAAATTTTTGACCAAAATAATGACTTGTACCACTTTGCAAAGAAACACCGTTATACATAAGAGCTTCAACAGTATAAGTATATTCTGCACCAGCAAATTTTTCTTTTTCTGTTTTTCTACCTGTAATAACAGGAATTGCTAAATAATCCTCAAAGAATGTTTTATAAACATTAAGCATTCTTAATGTTTCTTCTTCAGCCTCTTTTTCAGTTTCATGAATTGTGTGACCTTCTTGCCATAAAAATTCACGAGTTCTTAAAAATGGCCTTGTTTCTTTTTCCCATCTAACAACATTACACCATTGGTTATATAATTTTGGTAAATCTCTATATGAATTAATTTTAGAACTATAATAATCACTAAATAATGTTTCAGATGTTGGTCTAACCATTAATCTTTCTTCTAGTGTACCTTGTCCACCTTGAGTAACCCAAGCACCTTCAGGAGCAAACCCTTCAATAAGTTCTGCCTCTTTTTTCATTAATGATTCTGGAATAAACACAGGCATATAAACATTTTGATGTCCTGTTTGTTTAAACATTTTATCCAACACACTTTGCATTTTTTCCCACAAAGCATATCCATTAGGTTCTAATATACAACAACCTTTAACACTTGAATAATCTGCCAACTTTGCAGCTTTAACAACATCTGTATACCATTTGGCAAAATCAACTTCTCTATCTGTAATAGCTTTATTTTTCATTATACATTCATTCCTTCTTCTTTAAATTTATCTAATTCTTGTTTTAAAATTGTAATTTTTCCTTTCGCATTATTCAAATCAGAATATAATTCTTTTACAATCACACTGCCTTCTTCAAACAATTTAATACTTTCTTCAAAAGCAACTGAACCATCTTCCAATTTCTCAGCAATTTCTTGCAATTTTTTTAACTTTTCATCAATATTCATAATTTACACCCCTACAACTTCACTATTTCCATCTTTAAAAATTAGCGAATATTTCTCACCGGAAACAATATCCTTTTTTGAAGTTATTCCCTTGTTTTTATTTTCAACCTTAACATAACCTTTATTTAATGGTAATTTAGGATTTAGCGATTGCATTTTAGTATCTAACAATTTAATTTTATTTTCTAAACCATCAAACTTATTATTTATCAAATGCTTAATAACCAAATCAAATTCCTTCAACCTTGTTGAATAATTCAACAATAAATTTTCAGATTTATAACGAATTTTATCAATTATAACTTCAACATTTTTTTCAATATTCAAAAACCTATCTAAAACACAATTATAGAAATTATTATAATAATTTTCAATAATAGCATAATCATCTTCCAAAGAGTTAACAACACATTCAGCCGCAGCCGACGGTGTAGGAGCTCTAAAATCTGAAACAAAGTCAATTATTGTAAAATCAGTTTCATGACCAACAGCCGAAACAATTGGTTTTTTACAATTATATGTTGCAGTTGCAACAACTTCAGTATTGAATGGTTGTAAATCTTCAATGCTACCACCACC
>JAZNIS010000102.1:0-2983 GCA_045577635.1 Clostridia bacterium | reverse complement strand
ACGTCCTTAATTGCGTTCTTTGCTGCCATTGTTCCAAAAGTGATAATTTTACAAACTTTTTCATTGCCATACTTTTCTTTAACGTACTCAAAAACTTCCGCTCTACGGCTATCTTCGAAGTCTACGTCAAAGTCAGGAGCAGATACACGCTCTGGGTTTAGGAAACGCTCGAAGAACAGACCATATCTCATTGGATCGACGTTAGTTATTCCTATAAGGTAAGCAACAATACTACCTACACCCGAACCCCTACCTGGTCCAACTGAAATTCCTCTTTCCCTAGCAGCATTAATATAATCCCAAACAATTAAATAATACTCTACATAACCCAACCTAGAAATAGTTTCAATTTCATATTCAATTCTTTCTCTAATTTCAGGTGTTTCTTCTTTATATTTTTTCTTTAAACCCGCCTCAATTAAATCCCTAAAATAATCTTTTGGCTCTTGACCTGTAACAGGTTTATATTTAGGGTACATATAATGGCCATAGGTTAATTTAAAATTACATTTATCAGCAATTTCCAAAGTTGTTTCCAAAGCATCTAAATCGTTAGGAAATGCTTCCGCCATCTCATCGGCAGTTTTAAAATAAAATTCATCATTAGAAAACTTCATTCTATCGGGGTCATCTAATGTTTTTTGCATTTGTACACACATTAAAACATCTTGCACATCGGCATCTTCACGGTAAATATAATGCACATCGTTTGTGGCAACTGTTTTAATATTGTGTTTTTTAGAAAACTCCCTTAACTTTTCGTTAACAATAAGCTGTTCTTCTAATTTATGGTTTTGAAGTTCCAAATAAAAATCTTCACCAAAAACTTTTTTAAACCATAAAACCAACTCTTCGGCTTCATCATATCTTCTTTGTAAAATTAATTGTGGAATATCACCAGCCAAACAAGCACTTAAACAAACCAAACCTTCACTATATTGTTCTAGTGTTTTTAAATCAATTCTTGGCTTATAGTAGTAACCTTGTTCAAAGGCAATACTGTTTAATTTACAAAGATTTAAATACCCTTGTTCGTTTTTAGCAAGTAACACCAAATGGTTTAATTTTGTTTTACCTTGTTTAACGGTTAAATCATCACAACAATAAAACTCACAACCAAAAATAGCTTTAATACCATTTGCTTCACAGGCATCAAAAAAGGCAACTGCACCATACATATTTCCATGGTCGGTAATAGCAACAGCAGGCATACCATATTCGGCTGCCACTTTTGCCAATTTTTTAATTCTTGCTGCACCATCTAGCAAACTATATTCAGTGTGAACATGCAAATGCACAAAATTGCCCATTTATTACTCCTTGTCGTTTTTAATTTGTTCTGCTATTTTTAAAATTTTACTAAACCTGTGGTTAATGCCACTTTTAGAAACGGGTTGAGAATATAATTGTCTTAACTTTTCAAGTGGTTCATCAGGGTTTGCAATTCTAATTAAACAAAGTTCCTGCAAACTTTCTTCTAAACTTTCTATTCCAATTGTTTCTTTAATTAAATTAATTGCAGCCAACTGCTTAACACTTGCCTGAACCATTTTATTAAGGTTCGCATTTAAGCAATTTGTTTGCCTATTAACATTGTTTCTTAAATCTCTAATTGCTGCTTCATTTTGAAGTTCAAGCACTGCCTTGTTTGCACCAACCAATGCCAAAATATCACAAATTACTTGATATTCCTTTATGTAAACTAATGGATTGTTTTTTCTAACAGTTGTTTTTGCATGAATATCAAAACTTTCAAGAAGTTTGCAAAAATCTGCTGCTGTATCTTCAAAATTAAACACAAATTCTAAATGATAACCACTGTTACTTTTTGTTTCGTTATCATATTTTTTGATTACAATGTTGCTGGTTGCACAACTTAAAAATGCTCCCCTTATGTAACTTATTTTGCAACATTCTTCATTAATAATAAAATCTCTAATTCCGTTAACAAAAGTTTTATTGTTGTGTTCATCAACTTCCATAATGCCACAATCAAACAACACTCTTTCACTTACCGAACTTGGAATTGTAATTTTATATTTAATAATTTTAAATCCCAAATTTTCTTCGGCCAAACAAAGTGTGCATTCTTCACCATAATATTGTTTAATTATGTTATTAATTAAATCAAATAATTCAGGGGTGTCAGTATGAATTGCAATACTTGGTTTTCCTTCTGATAAAGATAGTTGACCTGCACCTTTAATAACGGCACTTAAATAAGCAATTGCACAGCAATCACTTTTTATTTGTACTTTTAAAACTTCATGTTTAGCATCAAGTGCAAATGACATATCTTCACTCCTAATATTTTTCGTTTAAATTACTATTTTTAAATTTTGGCAATCCACACAAATTTGCCACCCTATCATGTGGAATATTCAATCTTTCAATCAGTGCAAAAGCTCTGTTTGTTTTTGCCACAGATTCATCAATGTGAGCATCGGAACTAACAACAAATTTAACATTTGTTTCATCAAGCATTTGCTTAATTTGTTCATCAGAAAAACCAATGTGTCTGGTGTTAAGTTCAATATAAGTTTCATGCTCTGCTGCAACCTTTGCAATTTCAACAGGATTAACCTTTATACCATAGTTTAAATGAGCAACAATATCAATCTTGTTATTTTTAATTGCATTTATATAAGCCATTGTATTTTTTTTAATGCGATTTTTAGTGTTAATTTTTAAAACACTTGGCAACCAAAAATTAAAAAAGTTTTTAATGCTTGTAGGTTTATAGGTGTAATGATACCCAACAACAACAATATCAAATTTTTTACGGTTTTCAGGTTTTACATCAATTTCACCATTTAAACCCATAAGGTTGCTTTCAACACCATGTAAAATTTGAATTTCGGAATACTGCTTTCTTAACTCCTTAATAATAACATCTTGTTCTTCGTAATCTTCAAAATTAATTCCATTTGCCATATGCGAAAAAGAATGGTCGGTAATTGCCACCTGTTTTAAACCCTTATTA
>JAZNIS010000101.1:0-61199 GCA_045577635.1 Clostridia bacterium | reverse complement strand
GCCAATCCATTAATTTTACCTACACCTGTGCTAGAAGTAATTTCTGCTCCTTCGGTTGCACCAAATAAACCAACTGTTTTTGATGTTAAGCAAACAACATCAACAAATTCTTCTTCAATATCAACATCACCAGCATAATCTGACTTGTTAATATATGCACCAGAAACTGTCATTCCAGAAATTGTTTTTCCGTTAAAGTCAAACTTACCAGCAAATGCATGATATCCTGAACCAGAGTTGTAACCAATTGATGACCAAACTCTGCCAGACAAATTAATATTAGCTGTTAATTGAACTGTTTGACCACTCATTACTGAAGATGATGTATCAGTATTAACTTTGTTTGCAATCCATGCTAATTGTTGTGGAGTAGAAACAGAATAAGTTTTTGTAGAACCATTATAACTTGGTTGAGTAAATCCTGGTTCTTTAATTGTTTCTACCCAATATCCAACTTTACTAATTAATACAGGATAGTTGTCGTTTGTTCCAGTTAATCTGGTCCATACACTACCCCAATCAAAGTTAGGGAATGATTCATTAGTCATATACTCATCGTTTACATTACCAGATGTGTTCATTACAACAGCATCCATAAAATCAAGAGCATATACACTTTGTTTTGCAATTGTATCATTACTAGCTAGAACATTTTTAACCATACCATATAATGATGAAACTTCAACGGCATTATCACCATCATAACCTGTTGATAAATCGGTGTGTTGATTTACAAATTTATAATCATTATCTGAATTTAATCTGTAATCACCAATTTCACCAGAGAAGTATAATTGTTCTAAACCTGTGTTGATTGTATGTGCAACTAATGCATGAGAAGGTTGATAAATATTATTATTACCGTAGTTTACAAAACCAGCAGCAACATTACCTGTTCCTTTTGAAACAATAACATTTGAATTTACATAAGCATAATTCATTTTAGCTTTAATAAATCTTGTTAAGTTTGTTGTTCCAACAGAATCTGCTGAAGATAAACTTAAATAATCACCAACTAAACCACTTGCACGGTTTGTTGCAAATACATTTGCATGTTCGGTACCCACTTTGCTTAATACATATTGTGTAGAATTATCTTTTCCTAAAATAACTCTACCAACTAATGCACCTGCTAGTGAGAAACCACCATTTTTAGAAACACTAATAAAGTTACTGTTTCTAATTACAATGTTTGCAAATGAAGGAATATCGGCACCAGCATTTACATAAGCAGTTCCAAATAAACCAACATTTTTATTTGATTCAATAGTTGTTACATTTGAAATAATATAACCTGAACCATTGAATGTACCCATAAATACATTATGACTACTTGAATTTAAACTTGTAATTACATCACCAACATTTACTTGTAAATTATCAAAGCCAAATCCAATTGGTGTCCATAATTGTCCACCTAAATCCATGTCTTTCATTAAGTAAATATCAGAAGCTTGGAAGTTTAACAATTTTCGTTTATTAACAGTTTTTACACCGTAAACATATTCTGTTGTTTCAACTTCTTTGTAATTATAAGTTGTTCCTGATACAAGAGTGCTTGCATCAGTAATTGCACTTTCGTTGTTATATACTGATGAAATTGCAGGTGTTGTTTCTAATTCTGAAACAGGATATCCTGTAACAACTTCACCAACAGAAGTTGCTTGTGCAATTTCTGCAAATTGAGTTTCATTGTTTAATTTAATAACTGTTTGATTTGCATATTTAACTAATAAATTGTTAAATGTTGTTCCGGTACTTGTCCAGTACATAGCACTGCGAATACCTTCATCAAAGTTATAGCCACCCCTTGTTGAATTAGCTGTAGCCAATTCATATCTTAAAATTGGAGCACCATAGTTTAATGTTAATTTATCAACTGCACTTGCGGTTGATTTTGGTTCAACAACAATCCAATCGTTAGCAAAATCAAAACCGTCACCACTTAAAATGTTTCCATCCATGTTAGCAAGGTCAAAATTTACACCTGTGCCATTTATTTCATAACTATAATCACTACCCATTTGGTTAAAGTAGTTTGCAACAGTTTTAGAATCAACTGTGCTTAAATAGTAAGAAGATTTAATTTTTCCTAATGTAGATGCAAAAGTTACTTTTGTATTTTTAATAATACTACGATAAACTACACCATTATTAGTTCCAATTAATGAAACTGCACTTTGGCTAGAACTTGTATCTTCTGCGACCATTGTATCAATTCCACCATTATTGGTTGTAACAAGAGTGCTTGCCAAATTTGTTCCAGCAAAAGTTAATCTATAAATTACACCATTATTAGTTCCAACTACATTTTTAACAACTGAACTATTAGCTAAATAACCATTATTTGTTGTAATTACGGTTGAACTTCCTGATGTAACATATAAACCAATAATTGCACTTAAAGCATCAACTTCCGTAATTGTTCCAGAGAATGCTTGATTACCTTTAACATATACTGTTTTGTTAGTTAATGTTTTACCATTTAAGTTGCCAATTTGTGAACTTGTAGTTGCAATATATGTTTGTTTTGCAAGTGAAGCATCAACAGTTGTTGATGGACGAGTTTTTGAACCTTCAGTTTGAACACTGAAAATTGAATGTCCAGCTACTGAATCTTCTAATTTAGCATTATCAACTGCACCTGTTGTTGCATTAATTGCATTACTACTGTTTTCAATCCAAACAAGTCGTGGATAGTTGTTATTAGCAACTGTCCAAACTGAAACTTCAGCACCAGCTTCGCTAGTTGTTTTAACATCTTTAAATTCTGCAAATGTTGCATTTGCATTATATAACATAACTTCTGTTGATAAACCTTTTAAGTGACCATTTGTGTAAGGAACAAAATCGCTATTATAGAAATTGTTTACATACACAAGGTTTGAAGCTCTTTCAACATTGGTTGAATTTACACCAGAACCAGCATAATAGGTATATCCACCAAGGAATCCACCTTTATTATTTCGTTCAATATATAATGAATCATAATAATTTGCTGCATTATTTCCTGTGTAAATATACTTACCAATTGTATAGTTATTTTTTAATGTTAAATGTTTAAATCCTTCTTCATAACCATAATAAATGTTACCAATAAACAATCCTGCATAAGAATCTAATTCAGATTCAAAAATTGAAGTTAATTGTAAATCAGCTGAACTATAGTTATTTTCAAAAGCTAGTAAATTTGGAGTAGAAGCAACTGCTCCACCAGCAATAGCAGGAATTTCAATTTGTGGGTTTTGCATATTAATAAATCCTACAAAACCACCAGCATAATTTGTTTTGTTTTGTTTTCCGTTTAGAATTAAAACTTTTCCAACACTTGCACTTTGAGTTACTTTACCACCAAAAATTCTACCAATAAAGCCACCTGCAATTACTGTTCCATCGTTATCGGAAGAAGCCATATCAACAGAAACAGTTGCTTGTGATACACCTTTATTAATTGTTTGTAGAACTGTGGCAACTTCACCTAAGTAAACATCACCAAAAGCACCACCTGCATAAACATTATTGTTTATTGTTCCGGTTAATGAACTATGAACATATACCATACCTACTGAATGCATGTTTGACATATTTTGTCCGTTAACAACCTTACCAATTATACCACCGGCAATAATTGTTGAACCATAAGTTGCACCACCTGCTGAACCATCTGTAACATTAATGTCCACATTTGAATATAGGTGTTTTACTGTGGCATTTTCAGTGTAACCTGCAACACCACCAACATTTGAATTTAAGTATGTTGAATTTGTAATATCAACAGTCATTTTAACTGCTGTTGTTTTACCAACAGAAATTTGAGATAACGATTCTGTTACATATGTTGCTGTAAGTTCAGCATCTCTAGCATAAACAGAACCAACTGCACCACCAACATTAAATGTTGATGTTCTAGAATCTGCAGTTTTTGCAAAGTTTGTTAAATCTACATCAATATCGGTTGAGCCAGAACCTTCAACAAAGTTTCTGTAAATGTTTGTAACAACAGTTGTTTCATCATCAATAACTTCATTTTCAGTAAACAATGTGTTTTGTGCTTTACCAATTGCACCACCAATGTTAATAGAACTAATATTTGTTGTTCCACCAGCATTTAGGTTTGCTGTGATTTTTACTTTACTACTTATATTTAGAACTCTTGCTTGAGAAGAATCAGCATCGTTGCTTCTTCCAATTACACCACCAACATCAAATGAGAATCCTGTGCTACCACCACATCTAGCATCGTCTGGAAGTAGAATTGCTGTAGCTCCTGATTTTAGATTGATTGTGCCTTCTACAGATGCACCTGCAACCATAGGAGTTGCTGGCTCTGCACTAGTTAAGTAACCTGCAACACCACCAAAACCTAATGTTTTTGGTCTTTCAGATTCTACCCTAGATAGGTCACCAATACCTGTAATGTTAATTTCAACATCTTTTAAATCAACATTATTAATTGTTCCCATATCACTAAATCCAACTAATCCACCAACAGAAGCTGCTGTGCTTGTTGTTAATTTAGCACCATAAGCTGCACCATCTGGTGTTTTGTATTTAGCATTATCGGTTAAAATTTTAATATTTTCAAATACTGTACCACTAGATGCATAACCAACTAAAGAACCCACAAATAATGGAGTATCTTCCGAACCATCAACAACAACACTTGCTGTTGATAAATTGAAATCTTTAAATTCTGCTTCGGCTGCATAACCAACTAATCCGGCATAAGCTGCACCTGCACTAGTTACACTTAAATTGTAAATAGTATAAGGCCAATTTGCACCAGGAGTTGCTGGACGATCATTGGAATGTAACAATCCTTTAAATGGAATTGCTTTTGTTCCTACCGGAGCCCAACTGCTTGGACCATCAGCTTGTAAATCAATATCGTTCATTAATACGAATTCTGCATTAACATAAACAGACATTAATTCAAGGTCAGATTTTTGATATACTAAAATTTTTGTTTTTTCTGGTTTTGCTTCCAAATAAGGGAACACTGTGTTTTGATCATCAGCAGTTTCCTTTCTAACACCTGTCCAACGGTTTACATTCCAAGTGTTAAATATTGGAGTGTTAATAATATCATCATAAGAATCTTTTTTGCCTTCTAGGTCATCAGATGAGTGGTCACCCATTCCAGCAGCATCAGTTTCAATGATATCAAGAGTTGTAATAATTTCTTTTAATGATCTAGCCGAACCAATGTTTTGCATACGGCTATAACGATAATAGTTTTTATCTGCTGTTGCAGAAGTATAACCTGCACCGGTACCTGCAACACCATTTACGATATATTCATTATCTTCATTTTTCTTTGGCTCTGCTGCATAACCAGATAAACCTTGTGGTCTTGTAACTTGTATAACAGAAGAATCTGCTGCTTCGTTGTAAGTGTCACCATCGGTTGCAGAATCTACTGAAGTTGAGAATCTGTAATCACGAGTTAAATTCTTTTGATTATAAATAAAGCCAAGTTTATCTTCAAATGCACCAATTTCTGGCATTAATTTATAGAAATCATTTGAATTGTAAACTGCATTATGTCTTAAGCTTACAATTTCTGGTTGCATAAAGAAGATTGTTTCGTTTTTCTTTCTTTCGGTTAAATCACCAATATCAATAATATCGCTTAATTGATATTTACCAGAGCCGTTATCTGCCATAACAGCAACACCAATCATTGTACCAATTTTTAAATCTTCGGCACTATATAATGTTGTACGGTTAGTAACTAAATCTTCTGGTCTCCATAAGTTTGCAGCAACTACACCAACTAATTTTGTAGAGCCACTACCAATAGATTTTCCATTTTCTGAATTTGGTTCAAAATAAATATATCTAGCAAATCTGGTGTTAGCAGAATAAGTGATTACTTCATTTTCGCCACTACCTGTTTTGGTAATGTTGAATGGATATTGTGCTTGTGCACCAATAAATCCACCAGCTGAACTAAATGCAGAAACTGAACCAACAGTGTAACAGAAATTATATTCGCCACCAATACTTAATCCTACAAATCCACCAGCAAACATACTGTTCATATTTATAACATTAAGTTTTGAGTAAGCATTGGTAATTTTACCATCATTATTAAATCCTACTAAACCACCTGTGTAGTGTGCATTACTTGAATATAAATCATTGTAATTTAAATTGCTATTTGTGTAAGTTCCACCAGCAATACCTGTTTTGTAAGATTGATCAATTTTTTCTTGTAAAGTTGATTCGTGAGCAATATAACTTCTTTCAATTTCACCACGGTTTTCACCAACTAATCCACCAACAATACGGCTACCACGAAGTTTTGGATTTGTGTTTTCTTTAACAATAAACGATAAGTCACTTGTTGTTGCTTCTTGACCGTTTAATCCAAAAATACCACCAACAACTTCACCGATAATTGTTACATCACCTGTAACTTGTAAACTACGAGCTTTGGCATTGAATAAACTTAATGGGTTCATTCCTTCTTCTTCGCTTCTTTCTTTAACATCAAATACACCAGCAATACCACCAGCATAACTTACTTCGTCAGAGTTAGAAACTTCATCACCTTGAAGTTCGCTATAATACAAGTTAAATGTTCCATAAACAGCAGGAAGTTCGGTTGGGAAATTTGTGCTGAAACGGTTTGTTTCTTTAAAGAATGCTGCTCTGGCACTTAATGAACTTGTAATATTTACAATTTCACTATCACCTTTAATAATTCCGGCAAGTCCACCAACTAGGTTTTTACCTTGAATTACTACATCACCAGAAATGTTAACATTAAATACATCAGCATTTTCAATAGAACCGGCAAGTGCACCAACATTCATAACTTTGCTACCTGCAACTTCAGAAACAGCAATATTAATGTTTCTTACAACACCTCTTTGATAGTTTTCATCTCCTAAATCCTTAGTGATAATTCTACCAAACAATCCTAAATCGGTAATTGGTTGACCTGTTTCAACATTTTCAAAATCAGTGTCAGATACTAAACGAAGTTGATTAATATCCATACCATTACCATCAAGGTCACCATAATAATCCATATTATAGGTTTGAGCTGTTAAGTCAGTTTTGTTAAATGTAATGTCTGAAATAAATCTAATTGCAAAGTTTCTTTCGTTATCATCAATAGTTGATTCATAATTTAAGTAACGGTTGAAATCTTCGGCTGTTTTAACTAGTAATGGGTTATGAATTCCTTGACCAATTACTGTTGAAACATATGTATAAGAGTTTTCGTTTGAAGTTTCGCTTCCTACCCAAACTCTAACAGAAATTGTTCTTAAGTTTGCAGCAACTAATTCAGGACGACTTCTTACATAGAATGTGTTTTTGAAGTGTTCTTCATATAAATCAGAAGATGCATCGTTAGGAATAAACCAAACTGCACGAGTAACTTTATCAGCTGTACTTAATTCAAAGTCAGTATTGAATGCATAACTTTGGAAGGTGTTATATTCACCAAATTGAGAAGAACCTAAAGAAGTTGCTGGTTCGTCTCCTTCCAAATAATCTTCTGCATATTCAACTTCTAATGCAGAACTGTTTTCGTCAGAACCTAATTTTAGGTAGTGACAATCAACGATTCCATCTGGGTTTTCGTTGTTATATTCGTGAGTTGCTGCCCTACCTGTGAATGGGCTTGCATCCCAACTGTTTGTTTTAACACTACTTAATGAGTAACAAGATGAAATTGTTCCTTTTTTAGCATTAGTAAATACGAAACCACTAGTACCCATTGAGCTGTTTACAATAATATTTGAATAGCTGTTTGAAATTATTGATTCGTTAGAATAAACAAATCCAGCAGCATTTGTTTTTGTTGTGATAAGTGCATTTAATGCTCTTAAACTACTAATTGATGCATTACCACCGTTATTTGCATAGTTATATCCAGCAAAACCTGCTTTATTGTCAGCAGTTAATCCTGTTTTATCGCCATTAGTTAATCCACCACCTGTTTTAGGGTTTGCATATTTATCGCCTTCACCTAAACGGCCTTGAATGTAACTATATTGAATTGAAGCTTTTTCACCACTGTTTTTAACAACAAATCCGGCAGTAGCAGCTTCAGCATAGTTTTCTGCAACACGGTTAATAATGTTTGCACCTTTAAAGTAAGATGAACTAATTTTACCAGCATTGTTTGCAACAAATCCTGAAACATATCCAACACCATTAATTGTAATGTTTTCAACACTTGAATTTGTTATATAACCAACTTCTGATGTTTCACCATCAAGAACATTTTGTGCAACTAAACCAGACATATAGTGAATTTGTGTTTCAACTGTTGTTGTTGTTTCAACCCTAACAACAGATAAGTGTCTATCGGTATCGCTACCTGTTACTTCACCATATAATTTGCCTGCCGCATCATATCTTTGAACTTGACCTTTACGGAATACATCCCAATTATCTAAAATGAATTGTTCTTCATTAAATACTAGGTTTCCGCCTCCATCATATGTTTTATAATCCATATATCTTGGATCGGTTAAGAAATATTGTCTAGCAATTGTTAATTCTCTTTCTTCCCTTAAAGCACCAGCATCATTAATAATTTGACAGTTTGTAATTAAACCAGAGTTTTCTGCTGCTAAAACACCAAAGTTAACAGATTTATAAGCCCTAGCATCAACATATAAGTCAACAGCTGTATTATCATATGTTGCTAATTCAATTTGATTTGATTTTTGTTGAGAAGGAACTTCAATTGTTAAGTTTTTAATTGTTGTGCCAGCATGAATTTTACTAAATATACCAATATTTGCTGAATCAAGTAATGCTTGACCTTCAGTGTATGTTGGTAAACTAAAGCTCTTAATTGTAATTACATATCCGTTACCATCTAAACTGTTAATTTTTAAATCTTCACGGAAAGGTTCCCAATCTTCTAACACAATGTCGCTAACTAAAATATAGTCAACACCATCTGCCATTTGTTTAAATTGTTCGGCAGTTTCAATTGGGTCTGGTCTTTCTTCATCTCTAATACGATAGAATCCAAAACCAAATTCAAACGATTTTTCGTAGAAATATTCGCTACTTGAATAAGTTACTCTGTCTGCATCATTTAACACAGGAATAATTCCTTGATCGGTGTAAACAAATTGAACCACAGCAGCTAAAATATCACCACTACCAAATTTTGTGTTTTGTAAGGTATAAACAGGAATATTACCCAAAGCTTCTTCAACCCTAGTTCCAATAACGAAACTATCGTTTCCGTTAAAGCCAACTTTTAATGAAGCATAACGAGTAGCACTTCCTACACCCTGTAATGTTTTTACAAGTTTCCATGTTTGTAAAATTGAATCTGTTTCTGAATATCTTGAGAAATCAGCTTCTAACTTTTTAATTTTTTCTTTAACTGTGTCTGTATTTGCAGGATTATATGTTGCCTTGCTAATTCTAACAATTAAAGAATATGGTTGGTTAAACATTCCTACAAAGTTACCATTTGTAACACTTTCAACTGAAATTTCTTCAATTACAAAATCAGTAACATGTAAAGTAATATAATCAGAATGTGTAATTGTTTCGCCATTAATTTGTTTTGTTACAGTACCCACTACTTTAATGTAACGGTCACTTGCAACATCGTTATTAACAGAAACAGAGTAAACACCTGAATTGTTTTTAACCATAAAGTCAGCATTAATTGAACCAACTTTAACTTCAATACCATTTGAATTTATGCGGTACATATAACTACCACTAAAATCAATGTTTCCATTAATATCAGTAAGTTGTGCATCAAATTTAACTTCTGTACCTCTTGCAATAGGAGCAGAATCAGCACCATTAACTGATAAGTTTAATGATGGTGGTGTTTGAACATCTAACACAATAGGTTTTTCTTTAACTAATACACCATTTTTATATGCTCTAATAGTTAGAGTGAACTTATCTGCTTCTGATTTAAAGCTGTTTAACATTGTTCTAATGTAAATGTTACCATCATAATTTTGTTCTCTATCTTGATTGATATTTGAAACTTTAACTAACTTAATACCATTTTCTACTTTGTTATTAGATACAATTAATGTTTCGTAAGAACCATTATAAATTAAACCAGCAGCTGTTTCAGTTGTTCTTGCCATTAATTGTTCAAATAGAACAACCGAACCTGTTGAAACACTTGAAATAATGTGTAATTCATCGTAACTAGCATAATATGGTGAAATATATGCTTTTAACACACCAACATTACCAGGAATAATGTTTTCGTAAGCAATTTCGTTTAAGTTGATTTCGGTAATTTTATTACCCATAGCATCAATTATAACTTTGCTTTCGCTGTTAGGATAATGTTTTAAATCAATTTCAGTGATTGTTTGTGGAGTAAGTGTTACAGGTAAAGATAGTAACATATTAGATTCCACAACACTTGAAATTGCATTGTTAATAAATCCGTTTGCATCTGTTTCCAACACAGCATCTGATTTTACAACAAAGAATTTAAATGTGGTTGAAACAACATCTTGAACATTATTCTTGTTTTCATCTTTAACTAAAACAGTGAAGTTATAGTTAACATAATTTTTATTTCCCACACTTGTTATGGTTTTATTATTTCCTTGTAATGTAATGTTTCCTACATTAACTTCACCACCAAGGTTTGCAAATAAATTAGTATATGAAATTTTTCTTTCTACACTTTCAGAACCAAAACTGTGGAAGTATGCCAAATAAAGTTCTTCATCGTCTTTATCTGTTTCAATTGTGATGTTAAATGAAGATTCGGTTTTAACATCGTTTGCAATAGCATCTTTATCTTTTGTAAGGTTCCAAGTTGCTTTTGTAACTCTAACCTTAAACATTGTGATTAAACTTTCTAAATTAGAAATATAATCAGCTGTATATTGTGTGTAGTCATAACTAGCCACATCAAATCTGTTTTGATTTAATACAACAGTGTTTTCAGCAGGAACTGCCACACCTCTTAATTCACCTTCTGTTAGTAAAACACCATCATCATAATCGCCTAAATTAGCAAGTAAAATTTTGTTTGTTTCACCCTTAGCAGATGTTGTTACAAGATAAGGCACTGAAATTAATGTTATATCGTTAAGAGTTTCTTCAATTCCAACAAAGTTAGCTGTTGTGCCATAAGGTACATCAATATAAACAGTGTAATAATTTGTTGGAGTTGCACCTGCAATTTGACCAATATATTCGTAACCAAATTTTAAATTGTTAATTTTTAATTGAATGCTATTTATTAAACCTTCAATATCGTTTGTAGCATAGTAAATTGTTGGACATGGTGTTCCACCACCCGATGTTGTTAATCCAGCAAAATAATATCTAACACCACTGTTACGGTTTGAAATTAATTTAAAGCTTTCAGTAACTTCTGGGAATGAATTACCATTGAAAATTTGATTAGCACTTAAATTTGAACTTACAGGTAATGTAATTTGTTTTTCTTCTGTGCTTTTATTTATTACTAACACTTGATTATCTTGAACATATTTTTGTTGTCCTGATTCAAAATAACCCAATTTTAATTCGTCACTAGCATTTGCTACATTTACTGCAACTGTTTTAGATAATGACACATTGTATTCAGATGTGATTGTTAATAGTGCATAACCAGCAGATTTAGCAACAAATTTAACATTTCCTGAATTATCAAATTCAACACTTAAAACTGAACTATTTGAAGATTTAATTTTAAAACTATTACCATCAATAAATGTTGGAATACTTGATAAAGTTAAAATTTCATCTAATGAATAAGAGTTTTGTTTTAAAAGTTGAGCATTTAATTCTGCTGTTGATGTTGAAATTTTATCAGCAGAATTTGTAGATGTAAAGTTTAATGTATCGGTTCCGGTTTTATAGTTTGAACTATCTAAACCATAGTAATAAACAACCGAACTTAAATCATCTGGTAAATTTTTGATGAATGTATCAATTTTGTTTTCTTTATTTTCTAAAACAATATCGGTTGGTGGGAAATTAGCAAGTAAACTAATTTTATATGAATCTGTACCTGTTGGAGTAAGTTTGTTTGAACTTAAAATTACAGGTAAACCATCGTTAATTAATTCGTTTACATACCAAGATGTTTGATTTAAATATGCTGTTTTAAATTGTTCTAGTGTTTTATTTGAATAATCAACACCTGTGTGAGCATCAACTAAACCATCACCATTTAAATCTTCACCAACAAAACGATATGCTTTGTTGTCATCAATAAATTCTGTTAATTTTGTTTCGTCAATTTCGTCTTCATCAAATACAAATGAAGGATTACAATCTGGACAGCTTTTTTCATTTGCTGAAAGTGTATCTACCCAAACTTTTTTTGTTGTGTATGTAAAGCCATCAACAACAAATTCTTTTTTAGTTCCATCGCTATGATAATATGTGTAATCAAGTTCTACACGGCTATCACCAATGTAACCCATAGATTTTTTATATTCATATTCAGGATCGGTTGTATCTTCATATGTTTTAATGTAGTTACCATTTATATCTTTTGCTTTAAAGTAACATGAAGCAATATTGTTGTGGTCACCAGCAACCCAAGAAATTTGGTTTTTAGGGTTAACTGAATAATACCAAACACAACTACTTGAATATTTATAAGCTTCTTCATCGGTTGCACTAGCATAACCAGAGTGAGCAAATAATGTTGTTGCTTTTAATGAATCACCAACTAAACCACCTGTTGCAGGTTTAACTTCGGCAGTTGCTGCACTATCACGGTTAATAATTGCACCAACGAAACTACAATTTGAAATGTTTGTGGTTCCTTCAACTTTACCAACTAAACCACCTAATCCAGCAAGTTCGCCTTGAATAGATGCAAATACTTGGTTAGAGAAAATTGAACCGTTAGACATTTTACCAACTAAACCACCAGCATAGTTACGGTTTAATTTATCAACTCTAAAATAGTGTGCATTTGAAAGTAAAATGTTTCCATAGAATCCGTTACCACCAACGGTTCCGGATTTTTGTTCAACAGGTTTTAATGAATAGTTGTGAACAGTGTTATATGCAATTGCAGTAAAGGTTACTTGTCCGGCTGTTGCCTTATCTGAACCAACTTCAATCACATTAAGAGGAGCACTTAAACCTACATATTCACCAACTAAACCACCAATATTATCAAAACCTACAATTGCAGAGTTGTAAATTTTAACTTTATCATCTAATTGTAAGAATTCAACACTGTTATTTTCAATGTGGTTTGATTTATATTTACCTAAAATTACAGCAATTTCTTCTAAAACTAAATAATCATAGCTATCTTCACTAGCAATTCCAACATATCTTGTGTTGTAAGAATAAGAATAACTAATTTTTGGATCTGTATCAAAAATATCATGATCAGATATTTTAATTACATAATAGTAATCGCCTTCACGACCAGCATAATAGTTGTTATAAACTGTTTCTGCTTTTGATAAATCCCCTAAATAATCTTCCATTAAATCTAGGAAATCTTCACCAGACAATGATTGTGTTTCAAATTCTTCAATATGAATACGGAAATATTTGTTATATTCAACAGAATCAACCATTGTAAATAAGCCATCGCCAACAGCCATTTTACCATTTTTAAATTCTTTATCGTTTCCGTTAACTTTTAATGTTACTATTGCTGTTGCAGATTTACCAACCACACCACCAACATTAATGTAACCTTGTAATAGTGGGAATGATTTGTTACCTTGAACTAAACCAATATTATAACCAACCACACCACCAACATTTTTAATATTGTAATAATCGGTGCTATTTTCGTAAACACCAAAAATACTTGCTTTTGCAATAATATTTTCAACTACACCATTGTTAAAACCAACTACACCACCAAAAGATGAATAATTGTTAAATGCTGTTTCTTGTGGAGATAAGTTTGCATTAATTGCTGTAACAACTTGTGCACTGTTGCTACCAAACACAATTCCTGTTTGTTTATCAGCTGTAATAACTGCACGGTTGTTAAATCCTACTAAACCACCAACAAAACTTGCATTATTTGTTTTAACATAAACATTCATTTGAACAATTGCTTTTGAGTTAACAACTTGTTTATTGTAGTAATCGTAATCACTTCCTGAAACTTTATAAAGTGTTTTTAAACCTTCAAAAACTTTATGTCCTGCACTATCTGCAACAGCTGTTGTTGCTAAATGTAATGCAGAGTTGTTTAAGAAACCAACTAAACCACCAACAAAGTAGTTTGCATGAATATTAGTGTTTGTTTCAGCAGTAATATAAATACCAGAAGTTGTTTCACCAACTGTTGCATTTTCGTAATATAAACCATTAAATGCTTGAACACCACTTTGATCGTTAACACTTACATTGTTAATTTCACCTTCGGCATAACCAGCAAGTGCACCAACAAACACATTTCTATCATGTGAAATTGTTGCTCTAATAGAGAAGTTGTTAATACTTAAATCGCTTACTTTTGAATTTTCACCCAAATAAGCAAACAACCCATAATAATCATAATCGTTATTATTAATGTTTAATCCTGAAATTGAATAGTAAGAAGTTGTAACAACAACATCATTTTCATCATATACAACATATTTACCAGAGAAATTACCAGAGAATTGTTGAACCGATGTTAATGTTTTTCCAATAGGAACCCACTCATTACTAATAGCAACATCACTTGCTAAAACATAATAAGAACTTAATGATGAGTTAACTTTTAATAAATCGGTTTCATTTTTAATTTCAAAAGCTGTTCTTTCGCTTCTGCCATCTAAAACCCTGATTTGGATAATTTTGTGTTTACCAATATCAGTGCCGTTAACATCATCTAACGGATAAACAGTAAGTTTAATAACATCTGTACTAGCAGGTTTTGAAAGTAGTGTAATTGTAATTGATTTTAATACATTATTAACTGTTGCACTAACAACACCACTACTTGATAAAACACCTAAATCTTTGTTTAAAGCAGTTACAGGATACACATTAAAATATACTGTTTTAATGCAATTAGCTTCGTTTGTATAAATAGAACCATTAAATTCCAAATCCCTTTCATCATAAGTTAGTTGATATATAGGGTTGGCTTTTGTTCCTTTACTTGCAACATTTTCAAATACAAAATCACTTACTTTTTCAGCTTTATAAACAATAAATCTAACTTTTGCTGATTTTGGATCTGAAATAATTAAACCATTTTCATTTTTGAATTGTTGATCAACTTTTGCAACAATATTAAATGTTATTACAGAAGTTGTTGAACTAGCAATTTGACATTTTACTTCAGCAACTTTAAAGTTTGTTTTTGTTGTTGTTAAAGTAATAACATCATAGTTAGAAGTTCTAAATGTATAGTCAATTGTGTTTCTATCTTCCCTAACTGTTTTTTGAGCTCTTAATTGACCACCATTATATTCACAACTCCAAGTTAAATCATTTATACCAAAATTTGCATTAAATGGTGAACTTGATAGTTCAATTGTGTAAATACCATATTCAGAAATTTGGCTTGAACTTAATGAGTTTATATCATAAATTATTTCTTGTGGAGAATCAGATGTTAATGTTGTTAAAGGAACAGAAACATTAATTAAAATTTCAAAGTAAACAGCTTTAACTTGTTCACCATATTCATCAAAACCAATAATTTGAAGTTCAATGTGTGCAGAACCTGACATATTTTTGGTTTGTAATGAATAATTCATTTCTGTTGATTGAACAACTTGACTGTTTGAAGAAGATGAATGGTAAATTAAACCTGTTTCATCTAAAGATGTGTAATTTCTACCATTAATTGTAAAGTAAATTGGAATATTTAATCCGTTTTTAATATTAACTTCAGGATATGTTCCACCAACTGCTTCTTTTGCCGCAATAACTTCACCTGCAATAGAAACACTTGTTTCGCCTGTAATTAATTGTTCGTATAAAGTAATAATAAAGCTTACTGAACTACCGTTGTTTGCTACAACTTTTAAAGAACAAACACCAATAATATCTGATTTTGGCCATACGGTAATTTGTGTTGCACTTGCTTCGTAATTAATAATATCACAATTACTTAATTCAACAATTTCTAAATCACGACTGTAATTAATTGTTCCTGTTAAACCATTAATAACTAATGCTGTTTTTACTTCTGGTTTTGTAATATCTAGGAAAACTTCCGGAGAAGTTGTTGTTAAATTAATTGGTTGTGTTTCAACTGTGATAGGTAAATTTAAGAAAATTTTATTATAAGTTGTGCTAACCAAAGTTAAAGAAATTGATTCGGTTGGATTTTCAGTGAAATTATGTTTTAAATAATATTTTGCACCAGCAAATATTTCACTTCCCCACTCAATAAGAGTTTTGTTAGCATCATATAAAGAAATATTTTCTTCACCACTTGTTAAGTTTGCAATAACTTTTTGGTCAAGCATTGGACCTGTTTCATTACTTACAACAACTCTAAATGGTGTTCCAAATGTTTCAACATCATAGTTAACAAAAAGTTTAAGAACATCTAATTTTGTTTCGTTTACAGAATTGTTTACTTCAATTTTTGTTGGATATGCTTGTACAGAAACATTTAATGTTATGGTTTGTGTAAAGTATCCTGGGAAATCAGCACGGTCAATAACAAAAGTTATTTTTGTGTTACCATTACCCCTTGCTTTAATTTCAAAACCATTTCTAATGCTTACATGGTTATCAATTTCAACAAAACGGTTTTCTAGTCCATCCTCATCAATAATTGAACCACTGTTTGTTCTGCCTTTAACACTAACTATGTAATTATTATTTTCGTTAGGGTCAGCATTAAAATCAAAGAATAAAGTTTTTGAGAAAAGATTTCCTGTGTTTGTTGCTAAAACTAATTCATATTCACCTTTTGCATTTTTAGGTAAAGCTAAATCGTCTTCGTCAATTGTTGGAGTGTTATTATCATGAATTAAAGTAATTAAATCTGTTGGTAAAACATTAATAACTTTAACTGTTGCCAAAGAAGATGTAATAATTTCACTATCAATTGCTGAACGAACACGAAGTTGGAATTCAGTTAAATTAACATCAGTAGGAACTGTTAAATATTTACCGTCGGTTTCTACTTTAATAATTTCACTTTCGCCACCATTAAGTGGAACAAGCTCTAAATTAACATCATCTTGCAATGTTCCATCAGGTTTAATGGTGTAAAATTTAGAAATATCAGTTTTAACACCTTTTACAACTGGAATATTTAAAGTGTTAAAAATAATTTCAGAAACAGGTTTTACAACAGTAACTGTAATATTTTTTGATAGATTACCTTCAAGTGTGGTTACTGTAATAATTACAGGACCACCTTGTTTTTTAGCTTCAAAAATACCAATACTTTCGCCGTCACCATTTACATCTGGATTTGCTTTAACTGCTTCAATAACTCCGTTGTTAACAGGTACACTAAAAGAAACTGCACCGTTATACCCCTTAGGCATTCCTGAAACCTTTGCAGTTATTGGAAACAAGTTACTTTCCGGAGAATCTTCGTTTAAAATAATTTCAATTTCCGAACTAGAAACTTCTAATGTTAAATTTTTATATTCGTTTTTATCGCACCCGTAAATTAACATTACAGTACTAAAAAGCATTAAGCAAATTGCGATTAATTTTTTTCGTAAGTTGATCATAAATTTCTTCCTCAAAAAATTCAATATTAGTTTTTGAAAATCCTATAAAAATATTACTTCTTATATATATTTTATATTAATAATATATTTAGGCCTACTTGTAGTATAAATATATTTATACTATTAGTCAAACAAATAGCATAACTTACTAAAATTTATGGGTTAAATAAGGGCAAATTTTAACCTAAAAAAACTATGAAATTTTAACTAAAAATTTATCCGTTTTTAATCAAAAATTTTATTATTTTTTTATTAAAGTAAACAAAAAAAACAATGCAAATTTTACTTTGCATTGTTTTTTATTTTGGCAATAATTTTTAGTTATTTCCACCATGATTCATATCTTCAAATCCTACATTTTTCCACATTCCCCAAGGCAATTCTGCAAACCATTCGTCTTTACCATAATAGGTTTTTTCACCAAGAGATTTTACTCTTTCAACATATACAGAACTACTCCATGTCATGCCCGGATATGATGCATCTTTTAATTTTTTACATGGTGTTTTGTTTGCATTTGTGTTTGCATAATCTGTTGCCGCAGATGTGTTGTAGTAGTTGTTAATATAATAATTATAATATGAATTCCAAATTGTTTGATAAGTTGTTTCATATAAGTATTTTAATGTGTCTTGACCTGCTTTAGCTGCTTTTGCAGTTTCGCTATCAAGATAATAACCATACATATATGTATCACCATTATAATCATTAAATGTTGATGTGTACTTTTTATATGAACTATTACCAATATTAAATTGAGTAGATGTTGATGGAATATCAAAAGTTCTCTTATATTTATCAATCCATCTATTTAATCTAGAGTGGTTTTGACCAGCATCTTTATGGTCTGTCATATCAACAACATAGTTGTGATATGTATCATAAATACCTTTAATTGATGAAGATGTTGAAGTGTTTGTATCACTATGAGTTCCACCCACATTTGCTCCTAAAATGAAAGCAACATAGAAGCTAAATGCTTGTTTACCTCTAATACTTGTGTTTGAACCAAGTTTAGTTTCAATTCCACCATATTCAATAACGAAATCTGCACTACCTGACAAACCATCAAATATTGATGTTCCACTTTTTCCACCTAAACCAAAGTAGCTATTAAAGTTATTGTTAGACCATGAAGCACCACTTGAACCGATACCTAATTTAAGGCTTTCACCCATATAACCAATATCTTCATCCATATCATATTCACTTTGATAGTTAATAGTTGAAGAATTGAATGTGTTATGTGTTACAGTACCACCAGAAACATAACCAACAATACCACCCACCAACCTTGAACCATAAAGTGTTGAAGATGTAACTGCAATATTAGAAATTGAGCCACTCCAGTTAGAACCGGCAACACCACCAATAGCAGAGTCATACATATCAGATGTTCTTGAAGTACCAACTTTTGCATAAACAGATGTTTTTCCTGATGCACCAGTAATTGTACCTTTATTTAACCCTACCAAACCACCTAGGTTAGATTTACCTTCAACAACAATTTTTGAAGCATCGGTCGCAGTGAACGAACTAATTGTATATAAATAACTACCATCTTTATAGGTTATGGTTGCACCAGAATCGTTTCTACCAACCAAACCACCAGCAGTTGTTTCAGCTTTAACAGTTACTTTTTCAACTTTAGATGCTGCCAAAGTTGTGTTTTTAGCCATTTGACCAACTAAACCACCTGTGTTAAGTGAGTTTGATTCTCCGTTATAAGCTGTAACTTTATTAGAAATGTTTTCTGTCCAAGAATTAGAAATTCCTGAACGAATTGATGTTAAATCAACTGTTTTGCTATTTGTGATTTTAGAATCACCTTTAACTTTTACACCGATAATGCTTACCACACTACCAGAACCTGGAATTGATGAGCCAACAGCACCACCAAGATTGTTTTCAGTACCCGTTACTGTAACCTTATCAATTTCACAGAATTTAATTGAACCATTTGTTGCAGAACCAACAATACCACCAAGGTTAAATTTACCTGTAATTGTTGGAGTATTAACATTAACAAATGTAATAGCACCTGTATTTTTACCAACAGCACCACCAATTTGACCAGCACTTGAACCAGTTAAAGTGGTTGTGTTAATTGTTATCTTGTTAATGGTACCGCCATCATTAACACCAGCAACTGTACCAGCTGCACTAGTTGTTTTTGTTGATGAAGAAGTAACTGTTGTTGAACTAATTACTAAATTTTCAACTTTACCGGTTGATTCTACTTTTGCAAATAGACCAATATAGTCATTACCAGAAGAAATTTTTAAGTTTTCAATTTTATGACCAAAACCATAGAAATGTTTCTTTAAGCTAATCATATTATCTAGTTGACCATGATTACCTGCAGAATGGTTAACATTTGCAAAGTTTAAGTTTGTCATCATAAAGAAATCTTTATTTGCTTTTTGGTAAGTACCTAAATTGTTAAATTGACCAATATGGAAAACACCATATGCCATTTTATTACTTGTAGTTGTTGATAGTGATTTAAATGCACCATCACTATTAATTGAGTGAGAAACTGTTTCTGCATAGGATGAAGCAGTAATGTTTTCTGATGTGCTTGTTGTTATGTAGAACATTGTTGGTAATTGAATACCACCTTTAATTCCTGAATATCCAAACATTACACCAGCATCATTATCTGAATAAGTAACTTTAAATGCAGAAGGTATATTAGCTGTTTTTAATGCAGTGTTATAGAACTGTCTAACTCCCGCAGTACCATCTTCAAGTAAAATATCGGCTGTTCTTAAAAATCTTACAGAAGTACTATCGGTTGCATTTACTAAATCGCTACCATTAATGTTTGTACCACCCGATGTTACAGGGGTTGCTTCAATATCGTAATAACAATTTCTTAAAATTCCACTTGATGTGTTTTCATTAGCAAATACATTTGAAGAAATTTTAGTTAGTCCTAATGTACCTGCATAATATGAAGTTTCAATTACACCACTATTTTTAATTACAAAGCCAGCAACTTTACCGGTTATGCCACCCTTTGAATTACTAAATGTAGCAGTGCCACCAACAGTGTCATCAATAATAGAAGTTGTTGAATAACAATCCTTAATAAAGCCAGTATTTTCATTTACGAAACCACTGAAATTATTACCTTTTGAGTTGTCAGTTAAACTTAACGATTCTACAACAAACAATACTGCACTACCACTTTGAAGAATGTTGCCGTGGTTGTTATAAACAAAGGTTGCAACATCTTTTGTTAGTGTTAATGAAGAAACATCAATAAATCCGTAGGTTACACAGTTTGAAATGTTACCATAGTTGTTTTGAAGTAAAACACCTTTTTCGTTTACATATGTTACATTGTTTACATATCTTACAGCAAAGTTAGAAATGCAACCATAGTTATTAGTTATGCCTGTTAACATAATTACAGGATAATCTGTTTCACTTCGTTTACAGGTTAATAAACCTTTAAATGAAGTACCACTTTCTAATTTTACAGTTTTTCCATTTACTGCACTTGCTGACATAATGTAGTAACCATCAGCCGAAATTTCGTGAGTTTCAGCTGCTGTTGTAATCTTTTTAGGATTTAATTTTCTTGCACTGTTTGGATAAGTTATATCGTTAGTTTGTTTAATTAATTCTAAGGCAGAGAACATACTTGCTTCAATGTTTGTGCTGTTTTTAAATGAATGTGGCAAGTTAAGTTTTGTAACTTCTGTTGTTCCACCTGTTTTTTCTGTTACAAATTCTGTTGCAGAAGTGTCGGTATCAAAATATCCACCTAAATGTTTATTTAATACTTGTACTAATTCAACATATTCAATACCACCAAAAATCCTATCGGTTGTTGATGTTGAAGTTGTAACTATTGTTTTTGCTCCAAATGTTTGAGCACTTGAATTTGAATAAGTTGAGTATGGTAAGAAATCATAAACAAAGAATACTCTGTTAAATGTAGATTCAGAAATTGAACCAACAAATCCTATACCATTTACCCCACCGTTATCTTTGTTGTTAATTGGGAATTGGCTGTTTTCATCTCTGGTTGAACCATTTTTCATCCAATAAACCCTAGCAAGTGTGTAACCACCTTCAAATTGTGAACCAGAGTTAACGATAGAACCTGCAACACCACCAATAAATCTATTGCTTGATGCCTTAGGAACACTTTCGCCATCATAGTAAACATCAGCATAGTTAACAAACTTACTTAATTTTAATACTGATTGACTTGAATTTGTTTCAGAAACACCTAAAATTGCACCCACTGAATAGGTATTTTCAGTTTTAACTGTAACATCACCCAAGTTATAAAGCATTGTATAAGTTCCACCAATTGCTCTACCAACCATACCACCAACTGTAACAGCTGTTGATGTAGCCGCAGTAGTTGTTGTAACTTTTACTTTACCTGTGTTTGCAACTTTTGCAACCACAACAGTTTCGTTGTTTTTAATGTAACCAATAACACCACCAACTGAAAGCACTGTTGAAGGACCTTCTACAACAATGTCTGTGTTAGAAGATACATTTAAGCCGGTTGTTGAACTACCCTTAATAGATAAGTTAACACCATAACCTAAAATTGCACCAACATTAGTTGTTAATGAAGTTGTTGTTTTGGTTGAATCACCATTTTTAATTTTAAATTCGTGATTTACATAAACATCTTTTGCAAGTGCAGCATTCCAAATTGCTTTTTGAATTAAGGATCTCTTAATTCCATCACTACTTGTTAATTGCATAAATTCGTTAACATTTGTGTGTTCAATTGCAGTGTTTGAACCATAACCCAACACTCCACCAAAGTTTAATTTGGTGTGTAATGTGTAACTTTGACCATATGCAATATCACCCATAAAGTAAGATGTTGAAATTGCTGAATTTGTTGCATATCCAACCAATCCACCATAGTTTACACTTCCAGCAGATTTTGTATAGGCAACTTCATAAATGTTGTTATTTGTTGTTTTAATTAAAGCTGTATCACCTAAAATGTTTCCATTTTCTAGGTTAATATCTGATAAATCCACATTATTTGCATTTGCAACAATATTACCAAAGTTAATTGTTGAATCGTTGCTATAAACAGAAATAATTGTGTTGTTATAAGAATAAATACCAACTTTATTTAATGTGCTTTTTGAAGCATAACCAACTAATCCACCAAAACTTACTGTTTGAGTTGATGTGTTTGTTGTGTGATTATACTTTTTAAGAGCAAGAGTTGTTTTCATATCTGGTTCATCGGCAGCAACCATTTTATTAACTAGTACATTTACACCTTGCATTGTACTATCTTTTAGGTAACCAACCATTAAACCAACTGCTTCGTACCCTACACCGCCATCAGAGTCATATATAATGTCGGTATCGGTTTTAATGTTAAAGTAGAAGTTTACATTACTTAAAACTGAACTGTTTACATATTTAGCAAAGAAACCATTATATTTGGTTTGAGTTGTTAAACCATCAATATTTGAAAGTTCAAGTTTTTGAGTGTTTCCAGGGGTTGTTTTATAAACAATTTCAAAGTCCACATTCATAATTGATGCAGTATTTAATTCATTGAAGAATGTTGTTAATTTATCACCTGGTCTAACTTCTAATACAATTCTTGGATTTTTTCCTTCTGAAACAACACCAATAATTGTTCCTTCAAACACATTTCGGAACACATTTGAGAATGAACCTTTACCTACAATATCTTCACCTATTGTATAAGTTCCATTTTCTAATAAGTAGAATTGGTTTCTTGTATCATTAGATTTAATAATACTATTGTAAATGTCTTCTGCCGAAGCCATTTTGTTATAGTTAGAATAAATACCAATAATGTATTCTGGGAATTTTTCACCTAATCTCCAAACTTGGCTACCAGCTTTTGCTAAACTAGCACTATCGCTTGAACTCATAGTTAAAGTATCCCAAATAAACATATTAAACATTGTAGCATTAGATTTTGTTGTTCCTAACACAACATCAATTTTAAACTGATTACCTATGCCGTTAACAAAATCTAGTTTATCACCTATGCCAGCTTCACCTGTTGCACCTGAAACTGTTTGAATATAATCTTCGTTATCAGCAACAACAGAGTTTGTACCTGTCATATATCCGTGAATTTTTTCGTTTGTAGTAATTTTTGCATTATTTAATGTTGTTGAAATTACAGTACTAAATAAGTATGTGCTTCCACCACCATTATTAACAACTTGTGTTCTTCTTGCTTTTGAAACAACATTGTTAATTGTGCTAACCGAATGGAAATCATCATAAGGAGTTGTTGTATAATTAGCAGCAGTTGTTCCTGTGTTAACAAAACCAATTAGCGAACCAGCATAAGCTGTGTTGTATTTTAACGAAGTTTCGTTTTTCATTAATTGGTTACCAACTTCTGGGAATCTAGTTTCAAAAGAATAATAATCCGAACCAGTTGTTGTATTTAAATAGTATAGTTTTAAATTTTCATATAGTAATGTTTCAATATCACCAGACCATTCGTTTAATGCAAATGTGTAATCTAGAAGTAATCTACCTGGTTTATAAACAGAAGCTTCACCTTTTGTTCCATTACCATTGTAATCTTGGTTAGCAGGTTCTTGTAGGTTTTTATTGAAGTCATGTACATAAAGTGAATCATAAACACCAATTAAACCACCAACACGATAACTTGCATACACATTTCCTGTTACAATTACATGGCTGAAATAGTTTGAACCAGCTGTTAAACCAACTAAACCACCTGCAATTTTTGCCTTAGGGTTTACAACATCGGCATTACAGTAACTATCTAAAATAATACTTCCTGCACTAAATCCTGCAATACCACCAATAGCAACTACCGGGCTATTACCAAACAGTTCTTTAACTTCACCGTTAACTGTTGCACCTGTTCCAAATGCAGCTTCAACATCGTCAAAGTAATCTGAAACATATTCAACAGAAACTTGTTCAAGCATACCATAGTTTTCACCAACTAATGCACCTGCATAGTTTTGACCAACAATTTCTTGCCTAAACACTGTTGCATTTGAACTCTTTGTTTTAATTTCACCTAATAAATACTTGCTGTTTTTAACATGTGTATGTTCACCAACATAACCAAAAATTCCACCAGCATGTTCAGCAGAAATATAACCACCATTTTGAACAATAATTTTTGAAACAATGTTGTTAGCAGGTTTTGTACGGTGAATGTTGATTTCTTCAACAGCAGTTATTGATTCTCCGGCAGCTGTACTTTCTGTACCTTCACCAGAAGGATATTTAACCGTGTTTCCATCTAATCTAATAGATTCTGAACCATTTAAAGATGTTTTAATATTTGCACCATAATCTTCTGCTCTACGGTTGTTATTATCAACAATACCAGCAACTGCACCAGCATAAGATAAAGTTGCAAGTGCCCCACCTTTAAAGTAAGAACTGAAATTGATATATCCACCAGCAGTGTTATATGGTTTACCATAAGAATCCACCATGGTTACATCAGTAATGTTTGCACTACTATAAGCAGCTGTTGCACTAACATTGTTAATAGTAATGTTTGTAATTAATTTATCTTGTGAGTTTTTAATTAAACCGGCAATACCACCAACAACATTACGGCCCCTTACAAAGGCATTTTTGTTTTCGCCATTACCTGCAACATTATCACCATTAATGGTAATGTTAATAAGTGCAGAATCGTAAACAGAACCAGCAATTGTACCAACTTTATAAGCTCTACCAGCATCAACACCTTTAATTGTCATGTTAACATTCATAATTGCAGATGTAACTGTGTTGTTTGAGCCAAAGTTAGGATCGGCTACTTGTTCTGGTTTTAAACCAACTTGATAGAATAATCCATAGTTTTCGTGATCGCTTGATTGATTTTGGTCAACTAAACGAACACCTTTCATTTCCATTCCATTACCATCTAACACACCAGCAAATGTAACTTCACTAAGTAGTTTAGAATCAACATAATAATTGTTTAATGTAATAGAACTAAAATCTAAATCGTTAATTAAACGAACATAATATGGCATATTTGTTGCAGTGTTAGTTTGAGTTGTAATACCAAACACTGTAATTGTTTTACCATCTAATGTAATTGATTTAGAGTTGTTAATAATAAATCTAACAAATTCATCAGCAGTATTTACAAGTAATGGGTTTAAGTTAGATCCATAGAAACAATCTGAATCGTACATATAGTTATAAACTGTTTCTTGAGTGTTTTCATCAACAGTTGTGTGCATTAGAACTCTGTGTGAGAATGTTTTCATACCACTAGCAGAAATCAATCTTGGTCCTAAATGCAAACTTGTTTGGCTAATTTGCCAAATATTGTTTGTATCATTACCAGATGCAAAGTTAAATCCGTTAAATGAACCTGTATCTCTAAATGGGTTGTCGTTATTTTCTTCCTCATCAGGATCAACTGCCCCATCGCCAACAATTTTCTTACCTAAAATTCCTGTTGCAGGTTCATTAGCATTTTCAACTTCACCTTCTAGTACTAAATAATAACAAGATGTTAATTCACCATTATTATTATATTCATCTTTATCATTAATACCTGTAAACTGACCATGTGCTAAACTTTGATTTGCACTAGAAACAGTTGAATAAGCATTAATAATTTGTCCACCGGTTTCATTAATATAAACAAATCCACCAGAGCCACCACTGTTTGTGGTGATGTAAATATTTGAATAAGCATTAGAAATTTTACCAGCATTTGTATAAATAAAGCCACCAATATATCCTTTGCCTTCAATATAAACTGTTTCACTTGCACGATAGTTGTTGGTTTCTAAACCTTCAACCATACCATTAAATATTATACCTGTTGAAGTGTTGCTTACAACAAATCCAGCAGTTTTTGCACCTTCCATAATTGTTGCTGTGTTAATAACACCCACACCTAAAACATAGTTGTTTGCAACAATGCCTGTGTTTGTGTTAACAAGTGCAGCAACACTCTTACCAGCAGTAATGTTAAATGGATAGGTTTGGAATTCGGTAAATCCTGCATCGGAATTACTACGATATTCTGTGCTTGAAACACCATTAGTATAGTTTGCAGCATTTAAACCAACATAAGAATTTGAAATTGTTCCGTTGTTTATAGCAGCAATACCACCAATATTTGCATCAACTAAACCTTCATTTAAATATCCAATTGTGCTATTAATTAACACATGTTTTGGAGCATTATCTAACATAACAGTAGGTTTTGAGTTAATTACTTTTGCATTTGTAATAGAGCCATTATTTTCTGCTGTAACAAAACCAAAGTTAAAGCTTTCAATTCCTGATAAATCAATATAAGAAGTTGAACCTTCAATACCGTTTAATGCATTGTTTGCCATTTGTGTTGTAACAAGCATTGGAGAAATATCAATAGTAATATTCTTTAACACTGTTTTTTCACTTACAGTTTCAAATAATCCCACATTAACAGTTCCACCTTGTTTATATTTTTCGGTGTTAATACTGTTAATTTTAATAACATGACCATTACCATCTAATGTATCAAATTGTGCAGCAAATGGATAATAATCATCTAATACCAAATCTACAATTAAAATGTAATGTCCTTCTGTTACAGCACCCATTTCGGTTTGTTCACCTTTAACGGTTAAACCACCTAATGCCATAAATTCGGTTACATTTTTAATTGGGTTTGGATGGTCGTAAGTAGAGTTATCTTTAATTACGAATGTAAATGTGAATTCTAATTCGTAAACTTGATTTCCGTAACTATCACCTATAAATAAAGTTGGAACACCAATTTCATTATAGAAATATTGCATACGATAACCAATAATGTTATTTCTGCTTACAACAATACTTTCAAGAGCAAAGAAATGGCTCTTGGTTAAATCGGCTTTGTTTGTATCAACAAATCGGTAATTTCCATATAAAGCATTTGAATATAGGGCATTTGTGAAAACTCCATTTTCTACTTGCCACCAATTGTTAATATAACTATCAACACCAAGAGGTTTTGTTTTACCACTTGCTAATTGTTGTAAGTTGGTTAACAACGAATCAACGGCTTCATTACCTTCGCCTTTTGTTACATCAAATACCACATTTAATGGTGTTTGTGTTCCGTTTAACACTTCAAATTGATATCCACCATTAACATAGGTTGAACCTTCTAATCTTGCACCTTCAATTATATATTCAACAATAAACAATTTAACAGTACTTGTTCTTTCTTCTAACACACCATTTAAATATCTTGATGCTGTTGCTCTAATAATTGCAGTATCACCTGCTTCGGCATTAATACCAATTTCAACATACCATTTATCTTTTTCAGAATCATAAATAGGTTGTGAAATGTTTTGAACATCACCAGATAGGCAAGAAGAAACTAATTGAATTTCGCCTTCAAAGTTACTTGCAACAACTTCAAGTTCAGCAACTGTTCCTTTTGCAATTAAACCTTCTTGTGCACCTTTATATGTTAAGGTAATGCTTGGAAGTGGTTGAACTGTTAAGGTTAAAATTGTTGATTTTGTTATTATTGCTTCACCATCACCTGTTCTATAACCTGTAATTGTGAAACTTACCTTTGAATTAATTGGAGCTTTTTCTGATAAGAACACTTGAAGATAATAATTACCTGTGTAGTAAATGCTTGTACCATTTACCATAACACTTTCATTTCTTAATCTAACCCCAGAGAAGTTTGGTAAACTTTCTGCTTGTTTTAAAGTTGTACGATAACCTGTAACATAACTGTTTTCATCACTAGCCATAATTGCAAGTTGTTGTGTGAAGCTTACATATTTTTTCATTTCATCATCAACAGTAACTTCAACATATTCAGTATTGTTAAAATCAGGTTGTAATTCAATTTTTAATAAACCAGCACGAGATGGAACAATATATTCCGATTCACTTTCTTGTGGATAGAAACCACCGGTAGATGAAATTTCAGAGTTTGGATAGTATGCTGTTTCAATGTTAGTTGTTAATCTAGGAACAACATCTAAATTAAACACTGCAACAATGTTTGTGTTTGATGTTGGATAGAAATCAAACCTATAACGAATATCTTTTAAGTTAAAGGTTACACCACTTGTGCGATTTTTATATTTTTCAGCATCAAATCTTAAACGAAGTTTTTTAATGTATTCAATTTTTAAAACATCGCTTGTTGGAAGAACATATTCTTCTAAAAGTTCAACTGTAACAAAACTTGTATTTGTGCCTTGTGTAGCCATATCTAACACAAATGCACCAACATTTTTACCTGTTGTTAAGTCGGTAATTGTTGCATTAATTGTTTCGTTTACACTATAACTTTCACCACTCTTAACAAAATCACTTGTGATGGTTGAAATTGTTACATCAACATGTTTTGTTGGGTCTAAATTTGCTTTTGATTTATCAATAACTTCAATGCTTTCTGCTTTTGGCACTACATTAAACTTATATGTTTTTGATAATTGATTAATTAAAATACAGTTATCAATTGACATAGGTTTTGATGTTGTTTGACTTAAAGTTGTACCAAAATTAGCATCGTTTGTAACTATAAATGGTGTAACTGTTATATACAATAATCCTTTATATGTTCCCCTAAATGAGAAATCTGAAATAGACCTAAATAAATATGTTGTGCCTTTTTCTATGCTTGCACCATTTAAGGTTGCTTCACCATTACCTACACTTGAAACTTCCATCATAACACCAAGATTTGTGTTTCTAGCATAAACACCGTTGCAATCGGTTAATGTTAAACCATCTTCGTTAACTGTATCTAAGGCATAGTTAGATGTTTTATCAATAACTTGAGTAATTGCACCTGAGTAAGCTGATGGAGAAGATTCATCAACAATGTCGGCTTTGTTAATAGTAACTAATTTATTTCTGTTAATTGTTAAATTCTTTGTTTTATATAAAGCAAAATCACTTAAACCTTCAACAACTAAAATTTCAATTGTATCGTAAATAGAAACATCTAATCTGCTTGCAACTGTTAATGTTACCCTTCCCACACCGTTTGTTTTAATTAGGTTTCCACCTTGAACACTAACAATGTTAGGGTTTGAACTTGTTATAACCATGTTTTTATCATAGTTTGCAACAATTCCATATTTAGAATATAGGTCAACAATATCTAAATTAACTTCCAAAGCTGTAACAGGTTCGGTTGTTAAATCAGGTTCGCCAGCAGTTACTAGTTTGTAGTAGTTAACATAATTGTAACTTCTACCACTAATTAATTTGTTATAGAATAACACGATGTTTTCGCCATCTTGAACATAACTTAAATTTGTAAAATCTAGTAAAGAATTATCAGCAACATTAATTCTAATTTCGGTTGGTAAAACTTTAAATAAAATTTCGCCATTATCATGTTTTCTTGCAAATAATACAGGATATCCACTGTTTAGTTCGTCACATTTTACCCATACTTTGTTTGGATAAAATTCAACATTATCTAAACTTGCTTCAATAACATTTCCAAAATTTGCATAAGAGTTAATGTTATTTAAATCTTTGTAACCATAAGTTATTGTGTTGTTCTTTTCATTTCTTAATGCAGAAGTGTTTTGAATAATAGTTTCATTACTTACAATGTCACAAACATCAATAAATGTTGTGTTTTGTGCAGTTTCAATTATTCCTTTTTCTTCGCCAATGGCAAAGTAAACATTTTCAAGTTTTACATCCACAGGAAGTTTTGCTTGTAAAATTGATGTTGAAGTTTGAATTGTTGTTGTTTCAACACCATCTATAATTGTATCTATAACATCAACAACTGCACTAGAAAGTTGATATTCTTGATTACCAATTAATTTTCCTTTATTAGGGTGAACTTTAATTCTGTAATTTTGAATTTGATACTGAATAGCATCAACTCCTTCACCTTCGGAAATAATTTCGTTTGTATAATTTATTGTGATTTCAATTAATTTATTTCCACTTTCTAAAACAGATGTTAAATTAAAGTTATAATAATTTTCTTGTAATTCTGGTAAGTCACCAACTACAAATGTTGTGAAAGTACCAATATTTGTAAAGTCAGCTGGATCAATTTCAGCTTTATTAACAAACTCATACACTGTTGGTTCTGCTTGGCAGATGTTTCCATAAACATAAGAGTTTGTAATGTGAACAGGATCTACACCTGATACTTGACCTGTTGAAGATATAGCACCAACAAATCCACCAACATTAACAGTTCCACTTAATGGTGTGTAACCAACATTAATATCTGCATTAAAGTAAGATTTTACAATTGCATTTGCAGATAGATTATAAACAAAATCCATAATGTCTTCTGTTGGAGAAATTAAAGTATCTAATGAATAACCTGGGATACCTAATGTGAACCATTGAGAACTTACTTCTTCAGAATCAAGGTAACCAATAAATCCACCAACATTTTTTGTTGTTACGGTTGCATTTTCAACAAGAGCAATATTTCCAAAATAATTAACATTATCTACCGGACGGTTGTTAAAGTATGCTCTAGCATAACTAAACATAATGTTTACATTTGTTCCATGTCCAACAAAACCACCAACATTTGTGTAACCACTAATAGCAATTGATTTTTCGCCAACTTGACCTTGGTTTCCAAATTCAACAGCAGAATTAGTAATTACAGAGTGTTCTGCCCTACCAATAATTCCACCAATGTTAGAGTGTCCCCTTAACACAGATGTTGAAACAATGTTATCAAACACTGTTGAGTGAGCATAACCTGCAACACCACCAATGTTTGCTTTATATAAACTTGCTGTTTCATCAATACTTACAATACTAGATGCAACAACTAAATTTGAAATTGTAGGATTTAGTTCTTCAATAAAATCATACAAATGATATACTGAAACACCACCTTCAATTGGGAATTCAGGATAAGCATAGTTTGAACCAACTTCATAACCATCGCCTGGTGCAAATGCAGCAGCATAAGTTTCAACACTACCAACTACACCACCAATGTTAACGGTAGCATCAGTAACAGCACTTGAACCTACAAAGTTAATTTGAACATTTGCATTTTCAGTGTTATTTGTAAAGTTAGATTCTTGTTTACCATCATCGGTAATTACACCTGCTGAGTAAATTATAATTTCATCGGTATCAATAAAATCCATAAAGAATTCAGCTAAATTTTTACCAACGATACCACCAATATTAATGTTTTTAACATCAGCTGAAATATTAAACACTCCACTAACCGAACTGTTTTTAATTCGGCCAAAGTTTACTCCAGCAATACCACCAACATTAATTTCTTCTTCAAAATCTGGATTTGAAATTTTTAATTCGTAATTTACATCAGTTAAAATTAAACCTTCAATTTCAGCTGTTGCAGATAACTCTTTAAATAAAGCATAAGAATAAATATTTCCATCTTCTGGCTCAACTTCTTTGTTGAATGTTAAACCATATAATGTGTTTTGTTGTTCATAAATAATACCTGCCATTTCATAACTAAACACACCACTTAATCCACCATGGAATCTATTAAATGGAGCAAATTCATAAGCAGAAATTGAGAATGTTTGAGTTAGAACATAGTAATAAGAATCATAACCTGCGGCAATATCTTCACCGATTTCCATAAATTCTTCGGCATTTTTAATTTCAAAAGGAAATTCCTTTGTTCCATCAGCTACCCTAATAGAAATATCTAAATAACTTCCTGGAACAGGAGCTCCATTTTGATTTAATTCGTAACTATCTTCGGCTGCAATTCTAATATAAGTTCTGCCCGCACTATGTCCTGGTTTAATAACAATTTTACCATCGGTAATACGGTTATTTTTATCAATACCAGAAACAATTGTTACAACACTTTCGTTTGCAATAGAAACAATTAATGTTTTATTGTGAGCTTCGTAAGGAAGAGCATTAAACGAAATTTCATAACCTTCATAGTCAGCATCAATTTTTCTTAAATCAAAATAAACACCGTTTTTATCTACACTAGGAATAATCTTATCTACTTTAATAGCATTTCTTAATGTAACTGTTGTGCTATCTGAAAGTTCTGGTTTGTTATATTGTTTTAAAGTACCATAAATTGTTACAACAACATTGTTTTCAAAAATAGCTTTAATAATTTCGTCTTGGTCAATTGTTTTTAACGAATCAGTTCTGTAAGCTTGTAAAACATCAGTTATACTTGCTGTGTTAACAACAGCTTGAAGTTCGCCTGTTGTTTGATTTAAATTTATGAAATGTTCAACACGAATATAATAACTAATGCCTGACCTATCACTTGTTAATGTGTATAGAATATCGTTACGGTAAGAATATTTAATAACTGTTCCATCATAACTACTTGCATTTGCTGGATAAACTGTTAATTGATATTGCAATTTGCTACCATCAATTTTTAAAGCACCTAAGGAATTTGAAGTGTAAACAGTTTCAGAAACCGGAGTAATTCTAACCGTTGTAACAGGTTCAATAATTGTTAATTCAATAACTTTAACAAGGGAAACTTCAACACCTTCATTATCGTAACCCACAATTTTAATTTCAAGTTCAAGTGGGGTTTCTTCGGTTTTTAATTTACCTGTTGTGATGAAAGGAATTTTAATTCCGTCAATAATTTTATTTTCAACTGTGTAGTATGGACGATAAGATGAAATTGTAACATTAGAGTTATAATTAACCCTAGTAATTTGTGGATTTCCTGCCATATCGTTTAAAAGAATATAGTTATAAACATTAAATCCAATTGTGCTATTAACAGATAATGTTAATTTGTTTAAGGTTGTGTATTTAACAGGATTTGCAAGTTTTTCTTCTTCGGTTAACTCGCTTTCAGCAACAACTGTTAAACCTTCGTTTTGAACTACACGATAATCAGTTTTTTCTGTGTCATAAATAAATGAACCAACTGAATTTTCGTTATATATTTCAACATTTACACCTTCTGCTGATGCAGTTGTGTAAATTATTGGAACAAACACTTCAACAATAATTGTTTTTGTTATGTGGTTGTTTGTTTTTACTTCAATTGTAATTGTTCCTTGTTCTTCTTGTAATTTAGGTTCAATTACCAAACGATTATATTGGTCAATAATTAAACCTTGTTTAAATACAATGTCAAAATAAGGATTTTCGTAACTTCCATCAATTAAGTTGTAATCGGTAGGTTCTCCGTTTACACTAATTGCTTTTACACTTTTAATTAATTTTGCCAAATCAGCTGGCTGATCTTCAATTGTTACTAAAACAATTTCGTATGCTGGTTCTTCTGGTTCGGTAGGTTCTTCTGGCTCTTCTGGTTCACCAGGTTCTCCACCTGGCTCGCCACCCGGTTCAGCACCAGGTTCTTCTTCATATAAACCATTAGTGTATGAATTTTTGGTTCCTTTTAAAACTGCTGCTGGTTCTGGTTCGGCACCACCACCGGCACCACCTTCAGCACCAACTGCCATACCTGTAACAGCATTAATTTTAATACTTTCTCCACCTGTTGGAACGGTAATATCTGTTACACCCGCTTCAAAATTCAAAGGAATTCCTGCAACAAGCATATAACCTTCATACCCTTCACTAGAATTTGTTGGAGATAATGTAAATGTGTATGTAATGTATAAAATTGGACTAATTCCAGATGATAAAATTTCGGTAATTTGTGTGTGCTCATAAACATGTTTTAAATAAAGTGTTGTGTTATTATCAACAGTTTGTCCACTATAAACTTCATTACCACTAATAAGTGTCATTTTAACACCTGTTAATCCGCTACCAACAGATGCTGGAACATCTGCCAACGATAATCCAATACGGTAATCGTTTGTTGGGTTTGGACTTAAACCAACTACAATGGAAGAACCTAAACTTGATCCACCATAAGCATTATAAATTGTTATGCCTTTATCAATTATATTTTTACCTTCTTCATCGGTTGCAGATAAGGTTGTTGCAAAATCTTTAACAGTAATTTTAAACCTTAAAGTAATTGTAAATAAACCTTCGTAACCCCTACGGTCAATATAAACTTCTAAATAATCAGCACCTGTGTTAATTTGTGAGAAGGTGAATTTTTTAAAAGGATAACCTTCCTTAACACCTGCATAAGAATATCTGCTTTCTTCAGAAGAAACACTATCTCCATCTAGTTGGAAAACACTAGACCGTGTAACCACTGATGAATAATTTGTTTTAATTACATACTTTTGGTCAACAGTGTATTCTTCGTTTAATTTAATAATAACTTCACGAGCATAAATAAATGGATTGTCTGGATAATTATGTCCTAAAATAATTTCATAATTATTATTAATTTTTGCTACATCTAATGGTCCATTTTCCATATTAGCTGTAACAACAATGGAACTTTCATCAATAACTTCAATAACAGGCAAATAAATTGTTTGAGTAACTATTTTTGAGTTATAGTTTGAAACACCATAAACTTTAACATATCTAGTACCATCAACATCAACAGGATAAAACTCTGATTCTTTTGATGTTAAAATACCATTTTCAATTTTTGCATAACTGGTTTCAATAATCCCTGTACCATTTGTTACAATATCAACACCTGTTGAATCATCAATGTAGAATGTCATATCATTTTGGTCATTTTTAGCAGGATTGTAAACCAAGAAATTGTAAAGATTAATATTTCCTAAATATCTAACAGCTTTTGCTTTGTCGTTAAACACAATGTTTTTTACAGGAATTTTAACAGAAATTTTAATTTCTTCCCTTCTACCACCTTCGGCAGATGTAACAATTAAAATTCCGTTACCTGGTTTTGCAGCTGTAATTTTATATCTTGAACCGTCATCGCTTCCAGCAGAACCTTCAATATGTTCAATGTTAACAATGCTTTCAACTCCGTTATAAGCATATTGAACAAGATTCACACTATCGCTAATACCTTTTCCTACCCCTGATAGTTTTACAGTAAACGATGCTTCCGATGGATAGGTTGCAGCAATTTCTTCATCAGTAACTCCTTGTGCAGAACCTGGTTCTGGTTCGGTTGGAGTTTCAGGTTCGGTAACCTCAGAATTAACTTCATTCAAGTATAGAATTATCTCACTAGCTGAAACCGTGAGTTTTAAATCCTTATACGGGTCTCCACACCCAAACATAATAAATATTGAACCAAATAAGGCAAGTAATATCGCACTTAATTTTTTAACCATCGTAATTCTCCATAGTTCATTTGAATTAAAGTAGGAAGCAGCAATTAATTTGCTTTTAGTATTAGCAAGAAATTGCAAAATATTTTATATATTATATATATAAATATTACACTCCTAAAACAATTATATTTAAAGAATAAATTTAAGTCAAACATCTAAACTACTTTTATAAAATTATTTTTAAAAAAACAAATAAAAAAGACCATTTAATTTGGTCTTTTATTTTTTAACAACAAGTACTTATTTTTAGTTGCCAAACCACCCCTAAAACTCTTTTGTTTAAAGTTGTTGTTTAACACAATTTGCACCCGTTTATACAAACTAAAATTAATATCTTTTAACCTTTTTGAAACATCTAAATGAACAGTACTTTTACTTAAATTAAAAATTGCGGCAGTTTTTCTTATTGTGGAATTTTGTTCAACAATATATTCTGCTAATTTTATTGGTCTATCAAAATCCATACACACTCCAAAACACTTTTAAAATGTGTATGACAAATTTTTACACAATATTACAAATTAAAATAAAAAAAGCCAACCAAAAATTGGTTGACACTTTTTATATAGAACTTTTAAGCATTAGATTATTTGCTTTGAGTTGCTTCAATAATTTTAACAATATCTTCAACTGTTTTTAATTTAATTGCTTCGTCATCACTAACGGTTACATTAAATTCATCTTCCAAAGTCATAAGCAATTCAACCAAATCTAATGAGTCAGCACCTAAATCTTCTAAAATTCTTGATTTAAGTTGAATTCTATCTTCTTTAATTCCTAGTTGACCAGAAAGTAAACTTTTAATTTTATCTAAAGTTGACATTTGACTCCTCCAAAATAGTTGCTGATATTAGTATAAAAATTTTTGATTTTTTTGTAAAGCGAAAATCTCCTATTTTTATTTTACTAAAAAAAACTTACAATTTTATCTTATTTGTTCCCCATATTTAAATAAGACATAGGATCAACCTTAACAGAATTTTCAATTACTTCAAAATGCAAATGATTACCTAAATTTAATTCGCTATTTCCTGTTACACCAACCCTTCCAATAACATCACCTTTTGAAACAACATCACCAACTTTAACAGCCACATCTTCTTTTAAACTACCATAGCTAGTTTTTAAATTTCCACCATGGTTAATAACCACAACTGTACCATTTAAATAGTTAGAATAAACATCTTCCACAGTACCATCTAAAACAGCAAAAACTTCACTATTTTCAGGTGCAGTAAAACACACTCCTTTGTGAGCTTCCCATTGTTTTAATGTGGTGTTATAAACAAGGTTTTTATCATTATAATCTTTGGCCACAGAACAAGTTAAAAGTGGATTGTAAAATGTTATTGCATCATTATCTACTTGCACAGTATTGTCATTATTGTTGGTGTTTTTGACAGAAACTATAAGTATAGTGCTAATTATTACCATAATAGCCGATAATAAAATTATATAACCATACCTTTTAATAAAATTAATTACTGCCTGTTTATTTGATTTTTCCTTCATATTTTCCTCCATTAAAAAATATATTATTTAATGATTTACAGCCCGTTAAAATTTATACCTAAAATTTTAAAATCCTTGCAAAATTAATGGATGTCCAACAATAATTTTATTATTAAATATTGCAATTTGAACATTTACAATTTTACCATTTACAAAAACAAAATCATTTAGTTTTTTTGAATACCCCAACACTTCAACCCCATTATTTCCAATTACTTTACTAACAATGTTTAACTGTAATTTTTCAGTTATAAATTTTAAATTTTTATTATTAAAAACCATCGTTTCGCCATACACGGTTTTAGCATTATTTAGTTCCAAACAAGCAGTTTTACTTTTAAAATAATTTATGTAACAATTACCATTTTTTACTGACCGTTTTGCCGTTATAATTTTATTGCTAGTTATTAAACAACACTCATCACTTTCTGTAAATATTTCGCACAAATAACTTGTATTATTTAAATTTATAAAAAACAAACAAATAAATAACAAAATAAAAACAAGTAATCTTTTCATATAAAACCCCGCTTATATTTTAATGATTAACTTGTTTTTTATTTTTTAAACTTATAATTTATTCAATAATCCAACAGCCCTAATAAATGTTGCATAACTTGCAACCTTATAGTTTTCAGGAACTAAATTTACAGACAACAATAAATTTTGTTTTGAAATGCTTTTACCCAACTTATATCCCCTATCAAAATACATCAAGTTAAAACAATTAAGCATTTTTTCAAACTGCATTTTGTACTGATTAAATACCATTAGCAACTCATTTTTAATGTTAAAGAAGTTGCCGATATATAAATCAACATCACCATCAGCACAAAAAGAATTATAAATATCACCCAACTTTGCACTAGCAAAAATCTGCTTATAATTTTTAATGCGACAATAAGAATTATAACCAACATACATTAAGTTATTTGCCGTTAATAGCACATCTATTTCTTTTAAAAAAATTACACTAGAAAGCATTAGAAGTTCCCCTTCTAATAAAGAGTTGCAACTGCAAACTTTTGCAATTGTTTTAGATAGTGTTTTTACATAACAATTATCAAATTTTTCATACGATAAAACAGTGCCAATTTCAACACAAAAATCAAGCAATTTCATTTTACCTAAATTGCTTTTTAACACAGCCGAAGGAATCAGAGTTAACTTTTGCATAAGCTCATCTAACCTTAATAAATTTTTATTATTTTCTTTTTGTTCCAGCACTACACAATTAAACACCTGCTCCACTAAATAAAACATTAATGAGCACAATTTCCCATACGAATTTGCAATAGTTTTTTTATTACAAGAAAGTATTACATTGTCAGCAATAATTAAAGAGTTGGGTTTTAATAGAAACATATTTATATCTGGTTCGGTTAATACGGTAAGTATTTTTAAGTTATCACAACAGTTTATCGCAATCCTTAAAATAAAACTATCGCAAAAATTAACAATACAACCAACATCTTCCGTTAAAGAATTTAAAATTAATCCAGAAACTAAATTTTCTTCCTTTAAATTATCTGGAAATTTTACAACAGCAACATCTTTAACTTCTTGATTTAACCTTTCTATAACATCTTTATATTTTTCTTCACAAGATTCATTTATTAACACAACTATTTTAAATAGTTTATATTTACTAACAGCTTTTAAAATTGCTCCTTCCAACAAACTATCTCTTACAATCTTCATAATTCACCCTAAATCAGTTTAAAACAAACAAAGAAAAACAAACACTTAATAACAAAGAAAATTTTATTTTAAAAAGAGATCTTTTGTTTTTTAATGTTAAATTATAAAACAAATATTTTTTTAATTTAATATTCATACTAATAACATGAAGAAGATGGTAGAAATAAAACAAATATTTATAATTTTGATGCTATTTTTATTAACATTGGTTTTTTCTGTGGAAAGCACTTTTTGTTTGCCTAAAACCTTGATTGATAAACAAACAAATCAAACTATAAACCTAAATAAAATTATTGATTTAATTGAAAAAAAAGAATATAAAACAGCCATAAATCTTTTAGAACAAACAGAAGATTTAGATGTTTGTTTGTTTATTTTTTACAAAAGCAAATTTAATGAATTATTAAAAGAATATAAAACAATATTAATTAACGAAGCCAACAACTATTCAGAGCAAGGAAATTATGCTTTTGCTTTAAACCTGCTTAATAACAAATTAAAATACTATAAAGACGATGCAAATATAATTAATTTAATAAAATATAACACTAATCAAATAAAAAATAAAAATTTGGTTGAATATAAAGGTGAAATTGAGCATTTATTCACCCATTGTTTACTTGCCTTCCCCGAACTTGCTTTACACCCTAAAAACCCGTTAAATGCCGATTATGACCGTGATTGCTTAACTCCTAGCGAATTTAAAAAAATTTTACTATCGCTTTACAATAATAACTATATTTTAATTGATATTAACAGCATATATGAAAATATAAACGGTGTTTGCAAAAAGAAAACATTATATTTGCCACAAGGTAAAAAACCTTTAATATTTTCCTTTGACGATTGCAATTACGATTCTAAAAAAAGCAACAGTGGAATGGTTGATAAAATTATTTTAGATAGAAACAATAATATTGCAACATACACAACAAAACGACAAATTTCCGATAGAATAAGCTATGATAATGAATTTATACCCATAATGGAAGAATTTATTAAAACATACCCTGATTTTAGTTTTAACGGAGCAAGGGGCATTATTTGCTTAACAGGATATGATGGCATTTTAGGTTACAGAACACAAAAAAATAATGCCACAAGCCGATACGAAATAAAAAAAGCCCAACAAGTTGTTACTAAACTTAAAAAACTTGGCTGGACCTTTGCTTGCCACAGTTACGGGCACTATCACATGAAAGAAATTAACGATATGGAATTTGCAAAAGAAGTTTACAATTGGCAAAATGAAGTTGAACCAATTATTGGCAAAACAAACATATATGTTTATCCTTACGGAGAATGGGAAATAACAACCCCAAACGGAGATATTAGTTATAAACATCAACTATTAAAAAATTCGGGTTTTGAACTATTTTGTGGAGTGGGTGCTAAAAATTTCTTTGGTTATTTACCACTTAAAACAACCGAAACTCACACTTTGTTTATGGATAGAAAACCTATTGATGGTCAAACATTAAGAAGTTTTGGTGATTATTATAAACATTTATTTAATTGCGAAGATGTTTACGACCACACAAACCGAACCGTGTCGTTTAACCAATAAAAAAAGCACCAATGGTGCTTTTATTTTTTATTTATTCTAGAATTTTTTGTTCTTCTTAAAATTTCATTTTCTTTTTCTTTGTATTTTTTTAAAGAGATTTTATTTTTTTTGTTACCATAAGCAAAATCATAAACTAAAACAACTAAACCTTGGAATAAATAAACAAAATAGTTCATTATTCGCCAGAACAACATTCCCCAGAATAATGTTCCATCTTCAAATAAAACTGAAAATAATGCAGAGAAAGAAATTTCAGCCACACCACTTCCACCAGGAATAGGAATATATTTTGTTGCTAATTCAACTAACATAAATTTACTTACAATATCAATAACAATTTCAGCTGTGATAGTTGTGTGAAATGCCCAATACAACATTACAGGAATAAAAGCTTTAACTATAATAATTACAGCAGAACATAAAACTGATGCAATTGTAACCCCAATATTTAAAATATAATGTTTTGTACTTCTTTGAAACTCTAAAATTGTTCTCATACATTTTGTAAAAACAATTCTTTCATTTTTAACAAGTTTTAACTTATATCCTATTTTAATAAAGAACATCAAAATTTTAGGCATTATTTTTTTACTAACAGCAAATAATACTAAAACCATTAAAACAACACAGGAAATACATAAACTAATAATACCCCAAGTTATAATAAGGTTTTGTTCAACACCTGTAAAAATTTTTGAATTAGAAATTAACACAACAACAGAAACAATTATAAATGCAATATTATTATACATTGCTTTTGTTAATGGTACACTTGTTGAAATACCAGCCGGAACACCGCGACTGTGCAAATAGAAAATTTCAAAAGGTTGTCCACCTGTTGCAAAAGGAGTTAAACTATCGTAATATCTGCAAATTGCCGATGCTTTATAACATAAAAATGGCCTAAACCTTTTTGTTGCTTTATATAGTAAAATGTGGGTACGAAGGGTTTCTAGAAGCATTATTAACACAAATAAAAGCACAGTGTAAAATAATATGCTAAACCTTGCTGTTTCCTTAAAAACTTCAAGCGATGCAACACCAAAAGTGCTACCCTGATAAACTAACACAGCAGCTAAAATAGCCAAATTTACAACAAAGAAAGCAACATTAAACCATTTTGTTCGGTTTGTTTTTTGACTTTCAACTTTTTCTTTTGCTTCGGTTAAAGTAGATAAAGTGATTTCTTCTTCAGTGTTTTCAATTTCAATATCTTCATCAGTAACTTTTAGGTTTGCTTTATCCACCTTAAACACCGTTGAATATTTTATTGGTTTATTACTTTTTAATCGTTTTGAAGCAATAGATTTGTTTATAACGGCAGTTTTCTTTGAATTTTTATCAGCAAAAAAGAAAATGCCATTACCACATTCAACGGTTTTTTCATTAAATTTTTCGTCTTTATTTTTTAATGGCATTATTCACCTTTTTAAAATTATATTTAAATTTTTATATTATATATAAAAAAACTACCAACTTTGTTATATCATTTTAAATTTGTTTTAGCAAACAATTAATTAGTTTAATAACAACAAAAACAAAAAAACAAGCCAAATTTCAGCTTGTTTTTTATTTTATTAGTTCTTTTCTTTTAATAATGTTAAATATCTTTCTTCCCAATATTTAATAACTTCAACTCTTGCAGTGATATCAGCAATTTTGCTATTTAAAATTGTTGAAACAACTGAATTATAATCAATTTGTAAAGCATCGTATTCAACATGAAAAATTGTTTTATCAATGGCAGGTTGTGTTTTAACATTGTATAATGTTTCCCATGTTAAACTATCTAAGTTTTCATATTCAACAATGTTTTTAACAGGACCTAAATTTAAAATGATGTGATAACCATAATCAGTTAAAATAGGTTCACTAATTCCACCAGCACCTTCTTCTTTTTGCAATCTTCTTGCTTCATCAGCAAAAGGTTTAACCATTTGATCGGTAACTTCGGTATCTAGATTTACAACATATGCAAAATCTTTATTCATAATACCTTCGTCATCGTTATATTTATAAATAAACTTGTTAAATTCTTTTGTTCTTAATTCAAATTGATAATCTTTATCATATTTATTTACATTATTTAAAATATCTTGATATGCAAGTCTAGCATTTGTTGTTTTTGTTACACCATTTTCTTCGTAAGTAACAACTAAATTATCAATATCTTGCAATTCTTCTAATCTTTCTTCATAAACGGCTTTTGTAATAGAATTTGATTTATAAAGATTTTTTAATTGTTCAATTTCTTTTGTTTGTTCATCAGAAAACTTAAATAAGATATGTGTTACATAAACATATTCATTTCCACTGTTTGGGTGGTAGTAAACAGAAGTTGCATCATTTGCCATAGCTGTATGATAAGCAGCTTCGTTACCAGAATATAATTCATAATCTCTTCTAACTTTTTCTTTGTAAACATCTACAACTTGTTTAGCATTAATTTCTAAACCATCTGTTAAATGTTCTTGATATTTAGAAATGTATTTATTTTGTTCTAGAATTGAGTAAATACGATTAATTTCAGCTTCAAAAGCTTCTTCATCAGTGTAAGATTTTCCTAAATCTTCATTGTTTTCTTGAAGATTTTTGATATATCTTTTCCAAGCTTCAGCACTAATATCTTCATCTGTAATTAATTGTTTAAATTCACCAGGATCGGTTGCATCTTGTTTTTCAGTTTCACCTTTAACTTTTACAAGGCGAGTTTTAATTTTTGTAACACCGTCAACTGTTTCTTCGTAAACTTCTTTTTCAACTGTTGGTTCATATTTTGTAAATTCTGCACGAAGTGAAGTTTTTTCTTCTTCTTTTGTTTCTTCTTCGGTTTTAACATCTCTTTCCCATTCAACCCTAATTTCATCTTCATAAGATGATAATGTTGTGTTTATGTGAGAATAAGTTTCTCTTTTTAAAACATTTTTTTCTTCTGTGCTTAATTCACCAATTTCGCTTTTAATTTCTTCAATTAACAAATATCTTTGAACCATTAATTCAGCTGTTTGTTTTAAAGCATCTTCAACTGTTAATTCTTGATTGTTTTGTAACATTTGTGAACCATAATTGTTATATGCTTGCAACAAATCTTCCATAGTAAAAGCTTTTTCACTTTTATCACTATAAACAACTTGAGCAACAGTTTGTTGGTAATATTTTTTATTGTTTAATTCTATTAAATTACATCCCGCAAACATAATCAAACAAAACACTAGCGAGAAGATAGATGTAAGTAATTTTTTCATAACTCTCCATTTAAGCATTATTGCACATAATAATAAGTCGTAATATTGTAACAAATTTATATTTTAAAAGCAACTAACTAAATATTTTATTTAATAAAATTTTACTTTTATTTTAATAATTTTAAAACGAAAAGCACATTTTCTAATGTAATAAACAAATTAGCATCGTTTTTTATTGTAATTATAGGCAAAGTTTCTAAATTTAATACACAATTTAAACGGTTTTCAAGCATAACCTTACTTAAACCTTCTAAAAGTTTATTATTAGACGAATTAAATGTGATTGTTGTGTTTTTTAAGCCAATACTTACCCTTTTAACATCCAAATCGGCACAGGCATTTTTAACCCTTGCAACAAACATTAAATTAATAACTTCATTAGGAACTTCGCCAAAATTAAACTCTAATTTTTTAACTGCTTGTTCCATATCTTCATTTGTTTTTATTTTTGCAATTTCCGTATAAATTTCCATACGATTTGTGCTGTTTTCAACATAATAATTTGGTAAATTTGCATCAAAGAAACAATCAATTTTAACTTCGTAAAATTTACTAACTGCTTCCCCTTTAATTTCTGCAATTGCTTCGTTTAAAAGTGTTAAATACATACTATAACCAACACTTTCAATATGTCCACTTTGTTCAGCACCAAACAAACTACCAGCACCCCTAATTTCCAAATCTCGCATAGCAATTTTAAATCCGTTACCCAAACCACTATATTCAACAATTGCACCTAATCTTTTATAGGCATCTTCGTTTAACCCTTTTGCTTTATCGTAACAGAAAATTGCATAACCTTGTTTGTCACTTCTGCCAATTCTACCTTTTAACTGATAAAGTTGACTTAAACCAAGCATATCAGCATTAATAACAATTAAGGTGTTTGCCCTTGGCAAATCTACACCGTTTTCAATTAAAGTTGTGCTAACCAAAACCTGTGTTTCACCATTATAAAGTTTAAAAATGGCTGTTTCTAGGTTTTTTTCATCCATTTGTCCATGTGCAACATCTATTGCAACATCATCACCAATAATGCTTTTTAAATACTCGCAAAATTCGTAAATAGTTTCAACTCTGTTATAAATAATTAAAACTTGTCCATCACGATTTAATTCTCGGCTAACGGCACTAGAAATTAAATTATCACTTTGTTCAGCAACAGTTGCTATAACAGGAACTCTACCATAAGGTGGTGTTTCAATAACACTAATATCCTTAACCCCTATTAATGCACTATGCATTGTTCTAGGAATAGGTGTTGCCGATAATGTTAAAACATCAATATTTGTTTTTAACCTTTTTATTTTTTCCTTGTGTTCAACACCAAATCGTTGTTCTTCATCTAAAATTAAAAGCCCTAAATTTTTTGTTTTAACATCGGCACTTAATAATCGGTGTGTACCAATAATTACATCAACATCACCTGAAACTAAACCCGATAAAATTTCTTCAACCTGTTTTTTGTTTTTAAACCTATTTAAAACTTCACATCTAACACCAAAATTTTTCATTCTGGAAATAAATGTGTTATAGTGTTGTTCACTTAAAATTGTGGTTGGACAAAGTAACATTACCTGATAACCTGCCATAACAGCTTTAAAAGCCGACCTTACAGCAACTTCGGTTTTCCCAAAGCCAACATCACCACAAATTAAACGGTCCATAGCTTTTCCACTTTCCATATCGGTTTTAACATCAATAACTGCTTTATCTTGATCGGCAGTTAAATTAAAACTGCAAGTTTTTTCAAAACTTTCTTGAATCTCATCATCTTTAGGGAAACTAATACCTTTAATTTGGCTTCGTTCAGCATAAAGTTTTTTAAGGTCAAAAGTTAGGGTTTTAATACCTTCTTTAACCTTTTGTTTTGTTTTTAAAAATTCGGTTGAACCAAGCTTGTTAATTTTAGGTTTATCGCCACCAACATACTTTGAAATGGTGTCAATATTTTCAACCGGCAAAAATAATTTATCACTATTTTTATATTCAATTTCAATGTAATCTTTTGTTGAATTATTAACGGTTAGTTTGGTAATTCCAACACATTTACCAATACCATAGTTAACATGAACAACATAATCACCAACTTCTGGTAAAAAAGTGTTAAAACTGCTTGATATAGCCGATTTTTTAGTTTTGCGATTTGATGATTTTAAACCTAAAATAACTAACTTTTCTTCGTTAAACCCACACGACAACCCACTTTGTTTTGTAAGTAAATTTACTGTGTTTTTTTGCACCTGTGTTAGCGATGTAATTACTTTTGTTGATACTGCTTTTGGCAAAAACATATCTTGCATTTTTAGGGCAAGTTCTTTATTTTCAGCATAAATTAACACTGTGTTTCCAAGCACAATTAACCTAGAAACATCGTTATAAATTGTTGATTTGTTATACCCATAATTTATTTGTGGAGTGGTTGAAATATTAAACACTGCATGTGGTTTAAAAATGTTGTTTGCATTGTTTAAATTTTGAAAAGCAACCATTCCAGCATTACAATTTTTAAACTCAAACAAGGTTAAAATATCAAAATAAAAATTTTTATGTTTTTCTGTTAAACAACCATCTTCAATTTCCTGCTTAACAGTTTCTTTAAACTCTTTTAAAAATTCGGTTAAGGAATTTAAAATTAATTTTGGATTGTCAAAAACTATTAATTCATCATTAAAAAATTCAAAAATAGAACTATTAAAATCTGCTAAATAAGGATGCAACCAGCAAGGCAAAACACCATTTAAAACTTCATCTTTAATAATGTTTATTGTTTCTAAATATTTTTCTTCAGCTTCCCTATTTTTAAACTTAATTTTTTCGGAAATATCACCCTTAAAATCGCCTAAAAAATTAATAGAATAAACTTGTAATTCTTCTAAACTTTCAGTTATTTGTTGGGTTTCTGGATTAAACCCTTTAATAAACTCTATTTCATCATCAAAAAAGGAAATTCTAACAGGGTTTTCTAAATTTATAGGATAAAGAGTTAAAATATCACCCTTAACACTAAATTCCAACCCTTCCGAAACAACATCTGTTTTTTTGTATCCCCTTAAAACAAGTTGTTTTGTTAACTCTTTTAAATTGTATTTTTCGCCTACTTTTAGCGATAAAATTAAATTTTTAATATAGTTAACTGTTGGAAGTTTGCTTAATACAACCTTTGGCGAAACAACAATATATTCTGCAAAATTACTAACAATGTTTTGCAAAGCAACCAAAACTGAAATTTGGCTAACAGAAGAAAATTTAGAAACGGTTGTTTCTAAATTATTTATAAGCAAATGAGCAGTTTTTCCTTCCGAAATTAATGTTTCATAAATGTTAACAGCCTCATCGTCACTTACTGCAACAATTAATTTTTGTTCTTCAAACTCATTTAATATTAAAATTTTTTCAGGTAACCCAACACCAAAAACACTAACAGGAATATGATTATCTATCGCATTTAAAAGTTTGTTTAGGTTTCCTTGTGAACTTATTAAACTTTTTAACATTAGTTAACCCTAATTTTTTCAACATCACCTTTAAGGTTTATAAATTGTTCAATAACATTAACAGCAACATCAAATGCAGGTTCAAGTTTTTCTTTGTTTTCCTTGCTTACATGGCTTAAAACATAATCTGCTAAATTCATACGATCATCTCTGCCAATACCAATTCGTAAACGGGCAAATTCGGTTGAATTTAGTTCTAAAACAATATTTCTCATACCATTATGTGTGCCTGCACTTCCACTTTTTCTAACCCTAATAGCACCAGCAGGTAAATCAATATCATCATAAACAACCAATAGGTTTTTTAAATCTAATTTAAACATTTTTACTAATTGCTTTACACTTTGCCCACTTAAATTCATATAAGTTGATGGCTTTAATAAAACAACTTTTTCGCCGTTTATTACACCTTCGGCAATTGTTCCGGAAAACTTTGTTTTGTTAAAAGATAAACCAAATTTATTTGCAAACTTATCAACAACAGAAAAACCCATATTGTGATATGTGTTTTCATATTGCGAACCAATATTTCCTAAACCTACAATTGCTATCATTTGTTATCTCCTTAATTATTATTTATGTAATTTTCTTTGTTTATTTGCCTTGACCTTGCAATAGCTAAACAGTTTGACGGAATATTATTAGTTATTGTGCTACCAGCAGCAATAAAACTGTTTTTATCTATCCAAAGTGGGGCAATTAAATTTGAATTTGACCCAATAAACACATTATCGGAAACAAAGGTTTTTTGCTTTATTTTGCCATTATAATTGCAAAACACAACTCCACAACCAACATTTACCGATTTACCAATTGTTGCATCGCCAACATAGGTTAAATGTGCTACTTTTGTTTTTTCACCTATATTACTATTTTTAGTTTCAACAAAATTTCCAATTCTAACATTTTCGCCTATAACCGACCCTTCCCTTAAATTACTAAAAGGACCAACTGTTGCACTTCTTCTTATAATTGTGCCACTTAAACAGCTGTGTTTAACTATGGCACCCGTTGCAACCACCGAATTAGCTATATCGCTCCCCATTATTGTTGCTGAATAAATTGTGCAATTTTGCAACTTGTTAAAATTTAAAATTTTAGAATTTTTATTAATTATAACAGAATATTCTTCATTAGTAAATATGCCTGATTTTTGCATAATTTACTCCTAAAAAACTAACATCCTATATCATTAAAACTTTCAACTGTGGTATTCTCGTTAATGCAAGCATTAACAATTTTATTATAACTTTTAATAACACAATTTGCCCCAATAAAAGAATTTTGTTCAATTGTGTTAAACGGGAAAATTACCGAATTAGATGAAATAGTACTATCTGTAATAATACTATTAGCAACAGCAGTGTTTGCCCCTATTTCAGAATTAATAATGGTGTTGCCTTCCTTTAAAATAGCACCCTTTTTAATGTGGGTTTCACCACTTAAAGTGTTAAACGAATAAATTGTAACATTAGGTTCTATTAAAACATTTGCATTAACTACCACCGATTGTGGATTTAAAAACTTAACACCATTTAAAATGTGATTATTAATTATTCTTCGTTGCAAAACTTCGGCTGCATAACCAATTTCTGCTTCAGAGCTAATTTTTAAAAATTCACTTTTATCACCACTAAACAAAAGTGGTTCTTTAATTTCCTTTACCTTCTTAAAATATTCGGTTTTAAACACATATCCAAAAGGTAGTTTTATTAAATTTTCGTCTTTTAAAATTAAATAATCTAAACAAACTGCCAAATTTTTATTTGTTAACAAAGGGTTAAAAGAATATAACACAAGCATATATTTCGTTTTTGCTAAATTCTTTTTAATTTGGCTTATTTCTGTTTGTTTTTCATTAAATTTTACCACTTTTACAGAATAACCTTCAACTGCACTTTCAACCCAATTAAGCATTGTTTTTTCTAACAGTGTCACCAAATAATTATCATCTGTAAAAATTAAAACAGATATGTCTTTTTTTAAGTTAATATCTGTTTGTAAAACTGTTTCCGTTTTAATCAATTTGAGCACCAACCCTAATTACTATCAACTTTTTTCTTATTCTTTCGCAATTGTTTAAAAAAATCCGTTAATAAAGCCGAACAATCTTCTTCCATAATTCCACCTTCAAAAGGTGTTGTATGATTAAAATTGTTATTTATAAGTAGTTCACTAGCACCAAATCTTTTATCGTAAGCACCAAAATACACTTTTTTAATTCTGGCACTTAAAATTGCACCAACACACATTAAGCAAGGTTCAAATGTTACATACATTTCACAATTTTCTAACCGATAATCATTTAATTTTTTACTAGCATTATTAATTGCAACAATTTCAGCATGAAGCAAGGCATTTTTATTTTTTTCTTTTTTATTGTATCCTTTGCCCACAACTTTACCATCACAAACAATTAAAGCACCAACCGGAATGTCTCCATTTTTTGCTGCTTTATTTGCCAAAACTATTGCTTGTTGCATAAAATCTTGTTTTTCCATATAAATCACTTATGATATGTTACATTATTAATTATAGTATAAGCCCTGTAAATTTGTTCCGAAAGCATAACTCTAAACAGTTGATGTGGAAAGGTGAAATCGCCAAACTTAATACTTAAATTTGCCTTTGAAATCATTTTTTGATTTACACCATAACTACCACCAATAACAAAGGTTATACTACTAAAAGATTCTTCAATTTTCTTTAAATGTTTAGCAAATTCTGGGCTAGAAAAAGATTTTCCTGTTGGTGTTAAAAGAATAACATATCCTTCACACTGACTAATTAACCTATCACATTCTAAATCTTTAATTTTTTCAATTTCATTTAAACTTGCACCTTTTGGCACAGGTTCTTCCTTAACTTCAACAACTTTTAAATTTACATAACGAGTAAGTCGTTTATAATACTCTTCCAAAGCATCTCTAAAATACTTTTCCTTAACATTTCCTACACAAGCAATTTTTACCGATATCATACCAACCCCCACAAAAAAGTGAAAAAGGTTATTAATCCACCTAAAACTGTTGCTGAAATTAAAAATAAATTATCTTCTAATTGTGGCTTATATATGTTTTTTTGTTTAGGCAACACAACATCAATTGGACTTTTCATCTCTTCATAATTTAAGTTTAAAGTTGTGTTACTTTCAAGCATTTCTTGAAGCATTTTGCTTTTTTCCACAACAATTGGAGAATTTGTTGTTGCTTTTTCATTTTCGGTATATATAGAATTTATTACTTTTTGCACCTTGTTTAATGTTGACAACTTAAACATTCTGGCAATTAGTAAAATAATTAAAACAACAACCAAAGTTAAAAACACAAAGCACGAAATAAAAGTTAAAAATGGTGTGCTTGTTTGTAAAAAGTTATTTAAAACATTATAAAAGTTTTTACCAAACCAACCATATTGCTCAGCCGAACTTAAATATACACTTATAGCATTGTTTGTAAAGTGAATAATAATTGCCGGATAAATACTTTTTGAAACAACACAAATTAAAGCCATTAACATTCCTAAAACAAAAGCATAGAAAAATTGATTAATGTTAAAGTGCAATAGTCCAAACAACAAGGAACTAATTATAATGGCTTTTTTATAACCTATTGTTCTAATTCCCCTAAATAAAATTCCACGATGTATAAATTCTTCACAAAAAGCAGGTAAAACAGCAACTGTTCCTAACTGAATTAAAAAGTTTACCCAATCTGGGAATAAAGAACCTTCGGATTCACCAACAGCTGTAACCGGTTGTGAATAACCAAAAAATGCAATAATTCCATTAAACAAAGTTGAAACAGCAATATTAATGCAAAATGCCAAAATGCCAAGTGCGAACGAAATTAGAACCACTCTAAACGAAATACCATGACTTAAATGAGTATCTCTAAAAGTTCCACTAAAACCATCTTTGTTATGAAACATTAATGTATAAATTGTAAAAGGTAAAACAAACATTAATCCAACCTGAATAATTACAGTGTAAACAATGTTTGATATGTCGGGATGCATTAATTCAAACAAACCAAAAGATGCCGCTATTCTTAAACAACAGAATAGAAGCATGCTAATAAAATATATTAAATATACTTTATAAATGTTTGATTTTTTCATAGTTTCCTTTTATTTTTTAAATTCCAAAAAATTGCATAATGGTATTGGTTAACCATAAAAACAAACCCAAACCCAAAGACCCATAAAGAAAAATCTTATCCGATTTTGTTAAATTTTTTGTTTCTTCTACTTTTGGCTCTTCTACTATTATATTATTATCACCTTCAGTAGTTTCCACATTTTCTTCTTTTTTAATTTCATTTTCTAAATTGTTGGCCGGTAATTTAATTTCTAGCCCTTCTTCAACAACATTTTGTTTATTTCTATTTTCTAAATACCTTAAAACAAAAATTAAACCCACAATAATTACTGCTGCCAAAATAAAATATAAAACCGGCAAAATATAATCCAAAGCAGAATTGTAAACGGGGTCAACATTAACATCTACACCCCTTAATGTGTAACAGAAAGAACTAATAACAACCACAAGATTGTTAACAAAGTGCAATAACATTGGATAAATTATGCTTTTTCCATAATACATAGCATAACCAAGCATCATACCTAAAATAAATTGATAAACAGTTTGTTGTAAACTACCATGTAGCAGTGTAAACATAGCAGCCGAAATAACAATTGCAATATGTGGATTAAATTTTTCTTGTAAACCTTTAAAAATTAATCCCCTAAATAAAAGCTCTTCACAAATTGCTGGCAACACAGCCATTGTAATAATTCCTGCAATTAATCTCCAAGCATTATCCATAACATATGGTAATTCGTTGCTTGGGTCATAGTTTATTAAAGAAAAACCATAGTTTAACAAACTAATAATTGGTGAAATTAAAAATACACTTGTAACAGCCATAACAACAATTGTTAAAAGTTTTAGCCATTCAAATTTAAAATTAATTTCCGAAGCTTTAAAAACATTAACCTTTGTTTTTCTGCAATAAATAAAGTAAATAAAGAAAAACACCGTTGGAGTGAATAACATGTTAATAATTTTTACAAATTCTGTTTCTAAAAAATCATTATAATTATAGCCACTAAAAGCCGCTAGAAACATAAACAACACAATAAGTGCCAAAGATGCTAAAAAAGGAATAATTAACGATAATACGAAATTTATTCCACTATCCTTTAAATCAAAACAAGTTCTTTTGCTTTGTAATTCTAATTCATTTTTTTTCATTATAAAAACCCTTAATTGTAATAATTTTAGCTAATTATAATAGCTGGTCATTTAAAATTATAGCATAATAGTTTAAAGTTTAAAAACGAAATAAAAATAAATTTAATTAATAAAATAAATATATATAATATAAATATGCGGCTTAAAAACAAAAAGCAGGGTTTCACCCTGCAAAAATTTGATTAAAAATTTCAATAAATTTGCTAGAAGGAATTGCAAAACCCAACCCTTCGGCATTGTTTATTTTTAAAGTGTTTACACCAACAACTTCACCAAACTCATTTAACAGTGGTCCACCTGAATTGCCAGAATTAATACTAGCATCATGTTGAATTAAATTGCTCATAACATTAACATCACTATCAATTAACGACACCGAAACTGTACGATTTAATCCACTTACAATACCTTTTGTGAATGTTTGATTAAAATTTAATGAAAGTGGAGTACCAACAGCATAAACAGTTTGTCCAACAATTAAACTATTTGAACTAACCATGTTTAAATATGGCACGGGATAATTTGCTTTTAAAACAGCAATATCTAAATCAGGATTTTTATAAATTACAACAGCTTTACAAGTTAAACCACCATGCAGGTATAAAACAATTTCACCACCATTTGCAATTACATGATAATTTGTAATAATATATCCACCACTTTTAACACAAACACCACTTCCTATATTGGTAGTTGTTTTAATTGTGCTAGTTATTCCAACAATTGCAGGTGAAACAGTTTTTGCAAAATCAGATTCATTATTAACGGTAATCATTTTGCTTTCAGTAACAGAAAAATACTGTTTAGAACTTGAACAGCCACAAAAAAATATTAAAGAAAAAAACAACCCAATTAACAAAATAAAATTTTTTTGTTTCATATAATTAGGTTGTTTTATTTTTTATAAATTATTACTACTCTATTTCAACACAAAAACTGTTCCTAAGGTTTGACTTGGTGCAACATCAATTTTTATATTAACCCCAGGAGTTATACCCATTGCCAACAAATATTCACACACAGTGTTATAGCAAAGTTCGGGTGTGTTGTTTTCTGGGCTTAAATGTGCAAGCACCACTTGTTTAACATTGTTTTCAGCCAGAGTGCAAACAACTTTTGCACTAGCCATGTTGCTTAAATGTCCCCTTCTACTTAAAATACGAGATTTAAGTTGTGGCGAATAATTAACATTGTTTATTAACATTTTTTCATCATGATTACTTTCTAAAATTACAAGTTTGCAATTTTTTAAATTACTAATAGTTTCTTCACTAGCAAAACCCAAATCGGTTGCATAGGCAAAGCTGTTTTGATCAGCTGTAAACCTAAAACCAACACAACTAGATGAATCGTGTGGAAGTTTAAAACTTTTAATTAAAAACTCACCAATAGAAAATTCATTATCAAAAAATGAAACAATTTTCCTTTCATCCACATTGCCAATTTTTTCAAGCATGGCAGCTTTTCCATCGGCATGGCAATACAACATTGAACCAAATTTGCGAATAAAAGCACCCACCGATTTTGAATGATCGGAGTGTTCGTGAGTTGATAAAATTGCAGTAATTGAACTTGGTTCAACTTTAAGCAAAGTTAACTTTTCTATTAAGGTTTTTAAATTAATTCCAGCATCAATTAATAGGTTAGTTTTTTCGCCAACAATTAAAACTGAATTGCCCTTGCTAGAACTAGATAGTGTTACAACTTTAACCATTTATTGTTTTCCTTAAAACAAAATTAGTTTAACATAGCAAATAAATTATGGCAACTTAACCATTAAAAAACACAGTAAAATTTTTATTAAATATTAACAATTACAACCTTACCGTTTAACCAAGTGTTAATATAACTTTCAAGTTCCCTATTGCAAACTTTTTCCATATTTTTAATAAATGTTTGTGGTGAAACATTTTTAAAAGCATTATCTAAATAATATTTTTGTAAACATTCAATAAACTTGTTTCTGCCAACAAGTTTACACAAATTGTCAAAAAGTAATAGTCCTTTAACATAAGTCATATAAACATATTCTGGTTCTGTTGAATACTCATGCAAACTTCTAGTCATGGTTGTATCAACTTTTCCCAACACTTCTTCATATAAATCAATAAAAGTTACATAACTATTATTTGAGTTTTTTATTATTTCCTCGGCATTAATTCCATAGTCCAAATTCTCTTCGTAAAACAGCACTGTTGAATATTCGGTTAACCCTTCATCTAACCACGGATACTTTACAGCATTACTACCAACAACCGAATACCACCACTGATGTGCAACTTCGTGCACTATAACATTTTGAAAATCTGCCCCCTTTGTTTCATCGGAAATATAAACCAAATTTGGATATTCCATTCCACCATGAACAAAGTTTGTTTTTACTATACTTAATGTTTTGTAAGGATACTTTCCAAACAATCTGTTAAAAGTTTTTACAGCATCCACACCCACCTGCAAATTCAACTTGTAATCAATGTCATCATAGTAATAATAATTTATTGTTGTATCTTCAACTGTTTCGGTTGCAACTTCAAATTTGTCAGATAGCACAACAGCAAAATCCCTAACAGTTTTTGCTGTTATATAATATGTTTTTGTTTCATCTTGTTCATCAACTTTTTCCTGAACTCCTGTACTTGCAACTTTATATTTTTTATTTACTGTTAAGTTAACTTTATAATTAGAACACTCCGAATAAAAAGGATCGCCGTTTGAACTATATGGATCACAAACAAAATCACCATTTTCAAAAACTGCAACAATTGGATAAAAGTTTGCAAGATTAATTGCTGAATTTCCATAACCAAACCTGTGATTAATATTTGGAACATAAACCTTATATTCAAGTTCAACTATTGTTTTTTCTTTTGGTTCTAGTTCATTAATTAATCCAACCTTTAAAATGTTGTTATCTGCACCATCAAAACTAAAATCAGTTTTTTCGTTTTTTACCGTTGCCGATAAAATATCTATATCTCCATAATCAACACCATTAGGGTATGCTTTATCTTTATTAAGTTCGCTAACAGGTTTATGTGTTGCACCTTCAGCAAAAGCTTTTGGATATAAATGAAAAGCCAAATAAGTTAAATTTGTATCTGTGTTATTTGTGTATTCTAACTTTTGTTTGCCAAGCAAAGTTTTATCTTCGTTAAAAGTTAATTCCATTTCGTAAGTGTTTAAATGTTTACTTTGTTTTTCAACATTTAATTTTGTATCGGCACACCCACAAAGAATGGTTACAGCACAAAAAAATAGTGCCACTAATTTCTTCATACTTTTCCCCCATTTACATTTTTAATAGTTTATGGGACAAGTAAAAAAAATAGAACTTTGCAACACAACAAAAAAAACAATAGGTTTTAACCTACTGTTTATTTTCATCTTTATTAAGTTTTATTATTGTGAAAAACAAACCAACCGGCCAGCAAATAATAAATATTACACAAATTATTCCCCAACTAAGCTTTTCAATGTTGGAAGTTAAATCACCTATTTCTTGTTTTGTTGTTTCATTAAAAATTTCAGGTTTTACTTGTTGTTCAACTTCTGGTTGTTTAACTGTTTTTTGTTTATTATCATTTATTTCAAAAACACAGCCACAATATTCGCAAACCGATTTATTTTCTTTAACATTTGCTCCACAACTAGGACACTTTAAAATTTTCATATAAAACCTTTTCCTTTAATAATTACATAAAAATTTTACTATTTTATTTCTATTTAGTCAATGTAAAAATTATTGCAAAAAATTATATTTTTTAACATTTTTATATTTATATAAAAATTTCCGTTGCAAGGGGACACTTCTTCAAAATTTTTATTGACTTGTGTTTTTTTTGAATGTATAATTATGATGTTAAAAATTAAAGGTAGGTAAAATGGCTAGAAAAGCAAGACAAATTAGTGAAATTAATTCATACACAATTTTACTAAAAGCTAACCAAGATATAAAATTTAATAGCCACGACAAACAATTGTTTTTAGAAACAGTTAAAAAGTATAACGAAGTTTTAAGTTACAAGTTTTTAGCTTACAACTTAACCGATGAAATACTTTCGTTTGTGTTATATGATTGCGACACAGCAATAGATACAACAATGCGAAAAATTGTTGTTAGTTTTGTTAGCAAATACAATTTGTTTCATAACCGAAACGGCAAAGTTTTTAAAGATAGATTTGTTAGTTTACCTGCTCACTCTGTTAAAGATGTTTGGGATATGGTTTATGATGTTCATAATCTATCTAATAATGAATTTAACAGTGTAAACGATTATTTTTCAAATATTTATTTAAATTTAGAATGTGCTAAACAATTTTATGGTTCAAAAGAAAATTTTGAAATTGCAGTTATTCACCGAAACAACCCAGAAACTTTAAAAAGTAAAATTGTTAAAACAAAAATAAAAGATGTTGATTTGCTTAATTACATTACACAAGAAATTATGCCTATTAACGAACTTACTGCATTACCACAAAATAAATTAAAAACATTACTTGATGAAATAATTCAAAAAACTTCAGCATCTGCTCGTCAAATTGCCCGAATTACAAGTTTGCCATTAAGATTACTTTGGAAACTTACTAAAAAACAAGACCAAAACGAGGAAAATTAATATGGCAACAGAACAACAAAAACAAAGAAAGGCAATTAGCCGAAAACGAAACATATTAAACTTTTTTCTAGTTGGAATTATTGGAATTGGAACAGGTTTATTTTTAGGAAGTTGGTATTCATATGCTTTTTTAAGCACAGGTGTAGATTATTCTGGACTTTCACAAGAATCTTTGCTAGACGATATTAACGACACCTTTAAAAAGGCAACCAAAACAAATAAAATTACCGATGACACAAAATCAAATTGGGTTTCAATTGCAAAAAGCAAAGGGGTTTCACCAAAATCACTTACCACTTACGAAAACTTTGCACTTGCAGAATATAACCTAGAACATGCAAATTCCTACACAGCTTATGGCGAAGGAGCAGTTGATACTGTTGTTAAGCAAACCGTTTACAGTGCTAAACACTTTGACGGAACAACCTATATGGCAGAAAAAATTAGTAAAAGTTCAATGATTACTGTTGCTGATTGTTTCACTATGAAAAAAGATGCAAAATTAATAAACAACATTAAAGGTAACAATGTTACACCAACCCATGCAGATTGGACAGGGTCAAAAAGTGAAATAACCACAGCAGAATGTTTAGATAAAATGGGTGGACTTCCTAATAAGGTTATTCCTTATATAATTTCTTCTAAAACAGTTAAAGAAAGTTCGGAAATAACCGAAACAACAACTAACGGAATTAAAACCTATAAGTTCACTATTAAATTAGACCCTATTTCTTCTGTTTTAAACTATATTAAGGAAGTTAAAACCACAGGTGACCTTTCCGACTATCCAACTTTTTCGGATATAACACTAACTTTTGTTATTGATGAAAATTGGAATTTTGTGGAATATTCAACTGTTGAAAACTATCGTGTAGTTTATGCAGGATTAAAACCAAAATGCACAGGAACTTTAAGTTTAAAATTTGAAATAAACAAACCTGTAACATTACCAGAACACAGATAAAATTTTTAGGAGTTAGTAAATACATAAATGAAAAGATTTTTAATGTACTTTATGACTTACATTTTAATAACCTTTTCAACTGCCTTCGGGGTGGTTCTTATTTCAAACCCAACAGCAGCAACAAACAAAACTGTTTCGGTTGGTGGCAATATGTCTTCAACCACAACAGATTCACCACTAACCTACATCATAGATAACATTACAACCCTAGACGGTATGAATGTTGATGCCACAGTTAATTTGGTGATTAATGAAAATCCTATTAACCTACTTTTAAATGTTACAGTAGATTTAAGTAAAGGATTTGAAAATGTTGCAGTTAACGGAACTTTAACCGTAGATATTAACCAAACTTTAACAGATATTGATTTTACATACATAAATGACACAGTTTATGTTTCTATGTTAAATGGTTACTATAAAATTACAACTAATAATTTAATGGAAACCATTAGTCAAATGCTAACCATGTTAAATGTTGAAATTCCTGATATGGGATTAGACATGGCTAATTTAGACATGAACAGCATGATGGGTTTACTAAATAACATAACTGAAACAAAAACAGAAACAGGTACAAACCTTTCGGTTTATGTTCCTGGTTTGGGAAATGCAACTGTTGGTTGCGATTTAAACTATAACATTAAGAAAATTTCTTTACCAAAAACAACTTTGGAAGGCATCACTTTTAAAGTGAGTGCAAATGTAACCTACCCAGAAAATTGCACAGTGCTTGAACCAACAAACAATCATATTGATTTAACACATGTGTTTAATTTGGTTGAAGGTTTAGGTAAATTTATTAGCAAAAATAAATTAGCTGTTAACCTACAATTTAACTATAACGATATAGATTTTAACGGAAATTTAGTTTTAGATTTAGAAAATTATAATGTAAACTTTAACACTGTTATTAATAATAATCCTTTAAATTTAACCTTAATTAATTCGGTTTTATATGTTGAATATGAAAACATTTTTGTAAAAGCAGATTTAACTAGAATTGGCGAATTGGCAGTTCTAATGGAAAAATTAGGAATTAACTTACCACTTAACAAGTTGCTTCCTGTAATGACAGGTGTTCAAACACTAGATATTGATAGCGAAGATTTAACCATTGAAAACCTTGATATAAACAACACCGATTTAGGAATTTTAGAAAAATTTGAATTTAAAGATGGTGTTTATAACATTGTTATTAGAGATATGTGTGAATTAACATTTACCTTTAATGGCGACGAATTTGAAAACATTATGTTTAACGGTTTTGGTGCAACTGCAAAACTTAATGTAGCACCTATAACTGAAATTAAACTTACTCAACCAGAAGAAAATTATGTTGATATTTACAATAGTTTACCAACAATTACCGCTTTACTTAACACAATTAAACTAAATCATCACTACGGAACAATTGAATTTGATGTTAACAACAAACCAACAACAATTAACTACAATATTTACATTAATAATGGTTTAACAGCCGAATTCACAACTGAAATTTTAAATGAAGAAATTAACATAAAACTTGAAAACAACAACATTTATTTAAGCTTTATGGATATAAACATTGTTTGTGAAAAAGAAAATTTAGAAACTTTATTAAATTTTGTTACTAAAAAACTTGAAGCAAACAAACCAGAAATTAATAAGGAAGAAATTACACAAACAATTAACGGATTACTTAACCAAACAACTTTATTAATTTCAGAATTTGCAAGAACAGAAAATGGTTTAAACATAACCATATTAAATAAATTTAAAACAACAATTTTACATAACGATTTAATTAATGGTTTCACATTTGAAACAGAACAAATTAATTTTGCTGTAACACTAAATTCAAACAACGAACCATTAACACTAAACATTAACCAAGATAAATTCGTTTCGGTTAACACAATTTACCAAACAGTTACTAATTTAATTGGTTATGTTAAAAACGGAAAATTCTACTTTAACACAACACTAACCTTTAACAACTATAACTTAAATGGTTTTATTGGTTTAGAAACAATTAATAACTCATACGATTTAAGTGGCGAACTAAAAACAACTGTTTTAGGAAAAACCATTATTATAAAAATTTTAAACAACACCGTTTATTTAGAAATTGACGGACTAAATTTAAAATTTAACTTAAACGACACAGATAAGGTTATTAAGTTTATTGAAACAAACTTTGGTGTTGATTTTGCAACAGTTATTAATGAAACAACAAAAACATTAAGCAATTTTGAATTACCTAACAGTTTAGAAGGATTAAACCTAAAACTAACAAACAATAATTTTGAAATTACTTATAATGATGTAACAGCTATTTTAACAACTGAAAATTATAAATTAAATAGCATTAACTTAACTTATAATAATTTAGTTGCAAACATTGAACTTACAAACAACAAACCAGAAATTGTTTTATTACCATACTACGAAAACATTGTTAACCTACTACCATTTGCTGAAAGTGTTATTAACACCGTTACTGCAAATAAATTAGAAGGTTCGGCTTACTTAATTATTAACAACTATGCTTTAAACTTTAACTTTAAAGTGGCATATAATCCAGAAATTCAATTATGGCTACAAACAAACATTAATGGTGCAACAGTAAAAATAAATTACTACAATTCACAATTCTTTGTTTCGGTTGATGACCTTAACATTAAAGCAGGTAAAAACGAACTTAACAATGTTATTCAATTTATTACAGAAACTTTAAATGTTAACATCAATCAAACAGATTTAACCGAAATTGTTAACCAACTTGATTTAACTAAATTAATTAGAGAATTAAGTTTAGGTAATTTTGCAAACTTTACAGCAAGCAACCACACATTTGCAATTAACACTTTTGGAATTAAAACAATTTTACAATTTAGCGAATATATTAACAATATTGATGTTAGATTAAACAACCCCGCAGGTTGGCCGCCCCACACGAGCGTGGAGAACAGCCGAGAGATCATCCGCACGGTGCTGTCTGCGCCCGACACCTTTGCCGTGTGCCTCAAAGAGAACGGCAAACCAATAGGCAGCATCGGCTTTCACCGCAAAGACCTTGCCGAAGCGG
>JAZNIS010000100.1:0-8144 GCA_045577635.1 Clostridia bacterium | reverse complement strand
ATTTTGATTATATTACGGGTTGCGAATTTAATTGTGCTTATGGAGATGTTCCCATTGAAATATTAGGTTATGGCATAGATGTTGTGGCTGCAAAAAAATATTTAGATAAATATGGAGTTACTGAAAATATTCTGGAAAGATACCGTAGTAACGAAACTCCAAAAGTTTTTGCAAAATACGGGGTTAAATTGAAATATGATCCTAATAGTATAGATTTCACAAAAAAATGTCCTATGGTTTTAGAAAAACTACACGAAGTAATTTTACAAGATCCGGTAGCTTCACAATTTTTATACACAGAAAATCCTAATTTATTAAATAGTGTTAGTGCATTTTTAAGAGAGGGGTTAAATAATCCAGCATCTAAAATATTTATAGCTCCACACAAAGTGTATCCTTCATATCAAAAAATATGTGGTTTGATACAAGAGCTGGGTGGTATGCCATTTTTAGCTCATCCGTATCAGTATGGCAAAAATATGAATAAGGTGCTAGATGGTGTTAAGGATTTCGTGTGTGGTGTGGAATGTTACCATCCATCATCTAATCATCCAGAAAAAATAGAATATTTAGAATCGTTCTGTCGCAAACACAATCTTATGATAAGTGGTGGTAGTGATTTTCATATTCAAGATCCTAATGGTGATGATTTGCTTAACAAAATGGATGTTCCTGCACAATATTTTAATGAAATAAAAGCTGTGCACAGTGTTAAAAATCGTAAGAAGGCATAGTTAAATAAAAAATTTATTGTGGTGTAAAAAAACTAATCCAAGTTTGGATTAGTTTTTTGTTGTTATAACAAGGTTTTAGTTTTTAATTTTTTTTAAATTTGGTAAGATATAGGTATGAGAAAGTTTAAGCAAATTTATGTGGAAATAACTAATATATGTAATCTTAACTGCTCGTTTTGTCCTAAAAACAGTAGGCCTAAAAAGTTTATGACAGTTAAAGAATTTGATTATATTACAGATGAAATTTCGCCCTTAACAAACACTATTTGTTTGCACCTTATGGGCGAACCTTTGTTGCACCCAAACATAAAAGAGATATTTGAAATTTGTAATAGTAAAAATTTAGCCGTGTATTTAACCACAAACGGAACATTACTCAAACAAAATTTAGAGTTGTTAAAAACAGGTTGTGCAAAGCGAATTTCGGTTAGTTTACATAGTTTTGAAGCAAATACTAATCCAAATTCGTTAGATGACTATTTAGAAAAAGTGCTTTCGTCCTGTAAAGAAATTGCAGATAGTGGTGAAACCTACATTGAATTTAGATTATGGAACGAAACAGGCGACAAAAACACATTAAATAAAAATATAATAGAAAAAATAAATAAAACATTTAACACTAATTTAACAACCGAAAATTTAGACCGACACACAAGCATAACAAACAAAATTTATATAAGTTTTGCCGATGTTTTTGAGTGGCCCATTAACACCGAAAATAAAGAAGAAAATTCTGTTAAATTTTGTTATGGGTTAAGGTCGCATTTTGGCATTTTATGTGATGGAACGGTTGTTGCTTGTTGTTTAGATAGCGAAGGGAAACTTGCACTTGGCAATATTTTTAAAAGTAAAATAACCGATATTTTAAACTGTGCAAGGGCACAAAACATTTATAAAGGGTTTACCGATAGAAACACCACCGAAGAATTTTGCAAAACTTGCACTTATGCAAACAAATTTTTAGGTTAAAATATATCAGTGGTAAATTATAGAACACTCAACCATGATAGGTGGATGTTTTGTGGCCAATTTAAGTTTATAATTCTTGATTTTTTTGTAAAATTTTTATACAATGTAAAAAACAAATTATTAATTTAAGGAGTTTTTTATGTGGTTTATTTTGCCGATAATGTTTATATTTTTCTTTGTATCAGGAATAATGGCAAATAATAAATAAACCCTTTAAGTTTATATTAAAAAACTAATCCTTATTCGGGTTAGTTTTTATTTCGTTAACTAAATGTTTTAAATGTAAATATGGTTTAACATTAGTTTTGTTAGTGGTAATATAAAATATTAAATAAAAAATTATTTGGGGGATTTTATGTGGTCAAAACTACATTTAATTACTGTTATACCAACTTTTGCTGTGTTTTGGATTGTTGCAGTTTTAATGCGAAAATGGTTAATAAACAAATCCGAAAAAATTAGAATTATACCTATTCAGGTAATAGCAGTGTTGTTGGTTGTTTTAGAAATTGTTAAACAAATAAATGCAATTATTGTTGGCTATGATTTAAAAGTTTTTCCACTTTATTATTGTAGTTTGTTTGTTTTCTTATATCCTGTTATGGCTTTTTATAATGGAAAATATAAAAACAAAATTGCAAGTTTAACATTGTGTTCAGGTTTTGCATTATTTACATTAATGCTTTTAATTCCTACCATAATTTATGGATCTTCTTGTATTGAAAATTTCTTTAAAAACTATAATGATTTTCACACAGTATTTTTTCATAATTTAGTAATTTTAGGAACTTTTTTAATTGTAAGTTTAAAATTGTTTGAAGTTGACCCACAGCATGATTACTTGCTGGTTTGCATGTTTTATTTATCGTTTTGTGTAATTGTTGCACCTATTGCAAATTTAACAAAAACAAACTTTCATAATTTTTATTATAACAATGCGGAAATTGTTGAAAATATTCGTTTACAATGGATTGCTAATTTAGGTGAGTTTTTAGGGCAAACTTTATATGTGTTAGTTGCAACTGTTTTAACTGTTTCACTTTCAGTTTTAATGTATTTTATTATGGTTCAACTATTTAAATTTTCAAACACCCTACAAAAAAATCTAAATAAAAAAATAGAGGTGTTAGATTTATATAATGCAAACGACGAAAAATTAAATAAAACAATTTTTAGGGGAGAAAAACCAGCCGAAAACGAATATATTAAACTTGCAGTGATTTATATTAAAAGTGGAAACAAATATTTAATGCAAAAATGTAGCAAACAAAAAGGTGGCGAGTTTGCAGTAACGGGTGGTCATGTTTCAGCAGGGAATTCAGGTGAAGAGCAAGCTGTTATTGAAATTAAAGAAGAATTGGGCTTTGATATTGATAAAACAAAACTAACCTTTGTTGGAAATATGTTTAAGGGAAGAGCAATTTTTGCTGTTTACCTTTACGAAGATAAAAACCTTATAGATTATAATTTTGAATTGCAAACCGAAGAAGTTGCCGAAGTTTGTTGGTTAACTAAAACCGAAATTGAAGATTTAATAGGCAAGGGTGTTGTAAGGGAAAGCACTTGTTTGCATTATAATAAATTTATTAAATAACTAAACAAAAACCAACCGTGTTTATGGTTGGTTTTTTTGTTATGTAATAACAAAACAAACAGTGTGTGGTTTGACACAAATAATTGCATTGTGTTAATATTTGGTTATGATAGAAATTAAAAACCTAACCAAAATTTATGATAAATCAAAAACGGTTGTAAAAGCCCTAGATGATGTGTCCCTTGTTTTGCCAGATAAGGGGCTAGTTTTTGTGCTTGGAAAATCAGGTTCAGGTAAATCAACATTTTTAAATATGCTTGGTGGATTAGATAATATTACTAGTGGTGATATTGTTTTAAACGGAGTTTCGTTAAGTAAGTTAACAGCAACCGAAATGGATTCCTACCGCAACAGTTATATTGGAATTATTTATCAAAATTTTAATTTGTTTCCTAACGAAACTGTTAGAGATAATATTTTAACTTCGTCAGTTATTTCTGGCAAAAATTTAGAAAATGATGAAATTAATAAAATTCTAAAACAACTTGATTTAACCGAAAAGGAAACAGTTTTAGTTAAAAATTTATCCGGTGGTCAAAAGCAAAGAGTTGCAATTGGTAGGGCTTTAATTAAAAATCCTGAAATGATTTTAGCTGATGAGCCAACAGGTAATTTGGATAGTAAAACAACAAAAACAATTTTTGATGTTTTAAAAAAGATTTCAAAAGAAAAACTTGTTGTTGTTATTTCTCACGACACAAAGTCAGCAGAAACTTATGCCGATAGAATTATTAGTTTAAGCGATGGAAAGGTTGTTTGTGATGAAGTTAGAAATAATGATTTTGTTAAACCAAACAAAAGGTCGCTGCTTATTCCTTCAACAATAAAAATTTCAAATAAAAACCTAATAAAAATAAACGAATATTTAAAACCACACAAACTTAAAATTGAAAAGGGGTCAAAGCAGTTTGTTCCGTTTAAAGGCGAAGTGGAAACAAAAAAACAAGCCCCTGTTTTTAAAAGAAACAAAAGCAGTTTAAAACTTGGGTTTAATGTATCGCTTAAATTTTTTAAGTCAGTTATTGCATCGTTTGCCGTAACACTATTAATGTTAACATTTATTATTGGTGCATTATCGTTATCACAATCGTTTGTTCAGTTTGATGGGGTTTCGGCTGTTGCACAAATTGCCGATACATTTAAAAGTAAAACCTACATTTTAAACAAAGCATATTCTTATTACGATGACCCAAAAGATTTAACTAAATCATATTCAATAAAGGTTACTGATACCGATATTGAAAAGTTTAAAGATGGTGGGTATAGTGGAAATATCTATAAAATTTACAACACCCCTGTAATAACAATGCCAAACAACCTAAACAACGAAGTGGGTAAAATAACAAGTTTTGGTGGGTTATATACAGGTATCTATGCCAAAACAGGTTTGGGTACACTTGTTTGTGATTACAATTATTTAAACTATTTATTTGGTGATTTGCAAGTTGTTGCTGGTTCGCTTTATAATTTAGAAAACACATCAAGCTTAATTGTAACCGATTATTTTGCTGATTCATTACTTTATTTAGATTCAGCAACAAACAGCCATAAGTTTGTTAGTGAAGACCCACACGACCCTTATCAAAAAATTGTTAATGTTAGGTTATATGATAGGTATAAAATTGGGGCTGTAATTTACACAGGTTATAAAGAAAAGTATGAAAAATTATTTTCATATATGGACAGAATTAAAAGAGAACCACAAAATGCCAGAAAAATTGAAGAAGAAATTAGAAAGTCACAAATTTTTATTAGGTTTTATGATGAACTTAATTCGGTTTTAAACTATACATATTCAGTTAATCCTAATTTTCAAGAAAGTTTTATAACTGAAAATAATACTGCTATGTGGGTTAGAAATGCAACCATAACTTATAGTGTTGAAGCCAACCCTGAAACCTACACACAAAATGCTTATTTTTATAAAAGCAAACAGTTAGATGGCAAATCGTTAATTATGAATATTAATGTTTATAACCGATTATTTAACACAAGTTTAATTGATGAAAACGACACTAATTTTGAAGAAAAGGAAATTGTTTTTTTAAACTACGAAATTGATAAAGACACCAGAGAAAATCCAAGCACAGTGCTTAACCTAAAAATTGTGGGTGTAACAAAAAATTTTGGTGATAACACAGCTTGTTTGGGTTATTTAGATGAAGAAAGTTATAACAAATTTTGTTTAGATGCAATATATAATTTTGCTTTGGCATTTGATAAAGTTGATCAAACTTTTATGTTAAACAACACAGCAAAAGAAAATTATTTTTACACAACACTAACTGCTTTTAGTTCAATTTTTCAAGTGTGTGAAATTATTAATGTGTTTTCCGACATTTTCATTTTTATTGTAATTGCACTTATGGCAGTGGCTTTAATTATTATTATTTCTCACAACATACGAACTGTTAAGAAAAATCAATACCGAATAGGTGTTTACAAAAGTATGGGTTGCCCATCTAAAGTTTTTGTTTTATCGTGTTTTGTTGATACAGCAATTTTAGTTGCCACAACCTTTATAAGTTCAATGCTTTGTGTGTTAATTTTAAATAAATATGTTAACCAAATTTTAATTGCAAGTTTTAGTAAACTTATTGATGCAAACATTATTGCAAACTTTACCTTTGTTGGTTTTTCTATTACTAACTTGTTAATTTATGTTTTAGTTGTGTTGGTTGTTAGCATTGTTTCATTGCTTGCACCAGTGCTATATCTTCGTAAACTAAAACCAAATTTAATTTTAAATAAGGCAGAGTAGAATGATAAAAAAATTTTTACTAGGTTTTTTGGTTTTGTGTATGGTAACAATTACAGGTTGCACAACTTCTAACACTAATCATAAGTGGGGAAGTTGGGTTGCAAACACCGATGGTGTTACTCATACAAGGGTGTGTGAAAAAGATTTTATGCACTCTGAAACTAATAATCACAATTTTAATATTTCGGAAACTGTTAAAGAGGCAACCGATGTGCAAAACGGCATTGTAAAATATAAATGCTCTGTTTGTGGTTACGAAAAACAGGAAGTTATTAAACCAACAGGTTCTCATAATTTCAGTTTAGAAATAGCTGAACCTGATCGTTTAAAACATAGTGTTAGTTCGGCTACTGCTGTTTATTATAAATCCTGTGCTGATTGTGGTGCCTATGGTAACGAAGATTATTTGTTTGAAAAAACAAATTTACCAGAAGAATATTTAGAAATGGAATATATTGCAAGCAACGGAAACGAATATATTGACACAGGTTTTAAAGCGAACGAAAAATCCAGAATTGTTGTTAAGGTAAGTTATACTAGCCACTATTCAATTTATGGTGGCACACCGGGTTATTTTAACTTTACTGCAAAAGAACCTTCTATTGGATATTTTTATTCTGGTGGTTACGATAACGGAATGTCAAAACAAGTTGATTTATCCAGAAAAGTTCACATTTTTGATCAAAACAGAACAAATGTTTATGTTGATGGTGAATTGTTTCACACTTTTAGTTACAAAAAATGGCAAGATAAAAATAATCTGTTTTTATTTGCCAGAAACAATAATGGTTTTATAAACGATGCTGGTGGAGTTGTTAAAATTTATGCCTGTCAACTTTATGATGATGATGTTTTAATTAGGGATTTTGTTCCGGTTTTAAATGTTAACACAAACAAAGTTGGTTTTTATGATTTAGTAACACAAAAATTCTTTACAAATAGTTATGGTTTTTCTGCTGGTAAATTAACCGAACAACAAACTTTGCCAAGCCAATATGAACAAGTTAGTTACATTGAAGGTAGGGGCGAACAATTTATTGACACAGGTATTAATTTTACAGATAAACCACTTGAAATTAATGTTGATTTTGAATTTAATGCATTAAAAAGATATTCTACCATTTTAGGTACACAAGTGTCGGAAACAAACTTACTGTTAAGGGAAAGTGAAGGAACACTTACATATTACTATGGTCAGGGTTCTACTGAAATTGAACCTGCCGAAGTTGGTAAAAGATATAATTTAAACTTAAAAACTACAACTGAAAATTGGAGTTATAGTGGAAATTGTGGCGAAGCAGAAGAATTAAAAGAAAATGTTCTTCGTAACAATTTACCTATATATTTATTTGATAGTTGTTTAAATGTTGTTGGACAAAGGGGTTCTAAGGAATATTCCGAAATTAGTTCCGATGCAAAACTTTACGGTTGCAAAATAACACAAGATTCTGTTTTGGTTAGAAACTTTGTTCCTTGCATTAGAAAGTTAGATGGTTTAGCAGGATTATATGATACTGTTAGTGGAAACTTTTTCACTTACACAAACAACTTTACTTTTGGTAATAACACGGGCGAAATTATTAATAACCGATATGCTGTTGTTGATTATTTGGAAAGTGATGGTAATCAGTATATTGATACTGGTTATGTTCCTAATTCAGGAGATATTACAATTAAAATGAAAGGGCAATTTAAAAACCCAAATCTTAACCAAAGTTGGTTTGGAGCAGATGAAGTTAAGGTTGCACTTAATGCTTCGCATACCTACGGAATGTGGCAATTTGGGGCAAATAACACCTTTTATAATGTTGCAGATAGCAGTTGTGATTTAAATTTACACGAAATAGAATATTATTATGGCAGTAATCAATATTTAAAAATAGATGGCGAAACAAAATTTTCTAATGCAGAACAAGCTGTTTATGCAAAAAATTCGTTAACAATATTCTGTAATAGTGGAACTTACACCGATGGTGTAATGGGTGAACAACGATATTTTGTTGATGGAAAACTATATTATTTCCAAATTTATAATAACGATGTTTTAATTAAAAATTTTGTTCCTTGTTTTGATTTGGTTACCATG
>JAZNIS010000099.1:0-2548 GCA_045577635.1 Clostridia bacterium | reverse complement strand
AATTTAAGAGTTCTTTTTTTGTTTTACTTATGCAGCAGCTGTTGCCCATTGCGAAGGGGTTGTTCGGTTTTCCTTAAACCAAGTTGTATCCTTTAACAAAGTGTTGTTATTAGAACATTCAACCGTAACTTCGCCCCGTTTACTTTTTACAACAATGTTTCCGTTCATAGAAGTAAAACTATCATTACGATATTTTACAGTTGTTTCTAAACTTTCGTTGTAAGAAGGAATGCCCAATGTTGTAACATAAACTTTTTGTGTGTGTTTTGCAATTCTATTAATAAAATCTTGTGTAGGGAAATTATTTAAGTTTGCATTTTCTGCCGAAGAACTATTAACTGTGTATTCGTAGTTACCAGCACAACAACAAACACAAACAATTTCTGGTGTAATTTCATTTAATAAAACATCATGTGAACTTGTTTTTGAACCATGGTGTCCTGCTTTATATAAAGCACAATGTGGAAGTTCGTTTAATTCTGCTAAACTTTCTTCACCTTCTTCTTCTAAATCGCCTGTAAATAAAAAGTTATTTACACCATCTTTAAACAATGTGCAAACCGAATAATCATTTTCGGTTTCAGCAGTTTCGGTATAAAATTTTTGATTTAAAATTGTCATGGTAATATTTTTAGAAAGTTCAAATGTTGTTTTTGCACCATTTGTTTCGTTAACACAATCAAGTGCAGTATAGTGTTTTGCACCTGCTTCAATTTCAGATTCTCTTTCTTCTAAATAATCATTATACATTGTTCCTGTGGTTTGATTTGTTTTTGCAAAATCAATAATTGTTTCAACTTTGTAAATATCAAATAAACTATCGGTTGATTTGTTTCCTGCAAAACCAGCATAGTGGTCTTCGTGTGCATGAGTAACAATAACATATTCTAAAACATCATCTTGCATATAATTATTAATATAGTTAGAAATTGTTGAAATTGAACTAACCTTTGAACCAGCATCAATTAAAATATCAACATCACCTGCTTGAATAAAAGTGCAATCGCCTGTGTACTTATTTCCAAGTTCTAAAAAGTGAAAGGTTATTCCATCACCAAAAACTTTATCGCTTTTAAATAAATCGTTTTTACTATAATCATAATAATAGCAACCAACAAAACCACCAACTACACCCACAATGAAAAATAGGATAGATAGGAAAATTGTTAGTGCAACATTAAACTTCTTTTCTGTACTTCTTGCCATACTTCACCTACACTCCTGCCGAAGGGTTAACAACTGTTACAACCCTTACCTTTTGAACAGATTTATATTTAAAGTTTTCAACGGTGTAAACAACAAAGTAAGTGCCTTCTTTTGTTGTGTCTAAATCGCTATCAATTTTTAACTTACTTGTTTCGTCTTTTCCCCAGGCAACAACTTTACAACCTTGCTCTTCATAAGTGCCATTTAGTTCAATGGTTATTTCTTTTTCACCAATAATTTCAAAAGCATCGTTTTTAGTAACTAATCCGTAACCAAACCAACCACCAACTGCACCAATCACAAAGAATAATGCAACAAGGAAAATTGTTAAGCCATGAGTTTTTTTAAGTGTTTTTTCAACTGACTTTTGAACAGTGCTTTTTCTTCTTGCCATACAAAACTCCTTTTGTTTTAATTTAATGTCAAATTAATTAAAGTTTTTGACATTAAACTATATGTTTAAAAACAAAAACAAATATTTTGGTTTTAATTATTACAATAAAGGTTTTAAAGTCTTTAAACTGTTAACAATTTAAAATTAACCCTTAAACAAAATCAAAACAACAAACATTAATTGTTTTTGCTAGTTTTAGTTTACTATAAATTATATTATTTTTAAAGCAAATTAGCCACATTAAAATTGGTTAATTTAACTTGAAATAAATTTATGCTGGTGCTACTATAATACTGTAAATATTGGGGTGTGGCCAAGTGGCTAAGGCAGAAGATTCTGACTCTTCCATTCGTGGGTTCAAATCCTACCACCCCAGCCAAAAAAACAACCAAAAAATTTGGTTGTCTTTTTTATTTTAAAAATATTATTTAATAAAATTTTTTTCTTATATTATACAAGTTGGGTGGTGACAAAAATCGCCCCACGATTTAAAAATGAGATTTGTTTGGTTAAAACAACCAAATAAACATAACAATTTGTATTTTTGTTACTTTTAAACCAAAAAATTTTTTTTGTCGAATTTTAAATTTTTTTGTTTGACTATAAAAAAATGTAGTGATATAATTGCCTTTGCCGTTTTTGCCGAAAAAACGGAGAGTGGAAAATGAATGCAAATTTTACTAGATGAAAGGACTTGAAAAATGGAAAACAATACTTTTATGTTGGGCAGCAACCATTTGAAACGAAGATTTCAAGGTGTTAGTGTTTTAATTGTATTTATTTTAATTGTTGCAATTTCAGGATTGTTTTTTGGAATTACAAAAAAATTAACCTACACTGTTGAATATGTTAAAGGGTTTGGAGATGTTTTTGTGCAAACTTACTTTAAAGGTCAAAAGCTATCACTACCCGATGCCCCACAACAAACCGGCTACCACTTTATGGGTT
>JAZNIS010000098.1:0-27296 GCA_045577635.1 Clostridia bacterium | reverse complement strand
TTTAAAAGCAAGGATAGTATAGCATGTAATACACAAAAAATCAATCTAATCATAAATTATTTGTATGAAATAAAAAACAGCAGTGTGCTGTTTTTTATTGGTCTTTTAATAAGCTAAATAATTCTTCCCATGTTAATTGTTCTGACCTTGGACAATTATTAATAAGTTTTTTTATTTCTTCTGAATAGGTGTCGATTTGAAATTTTAATTCTTCTTTTTTATTTTCTATTGCAAGTTTATTTTTTGCAATTTTTAATAATTCTCTATTATTTTTATTTTTTGCCATTTCTAAAATGGTATATTTAAATACAATATTGTTTTTAAATATTTTATCATTATATTCAGATAAAAAGTTTTCTTTTGTTAAGTTTGAAAATGGTTTTGTAGGGGTAGGGAAATTATAACATAGTTGACCTTCCATGCGTTGATTAACAAATGGGTGTAAAGTTTCAAAATAATTTAAATCTTTAAATTCGTATAGTCCATTAACAATATCAATCATTAATATAATGCTATAAATTCGTGTTGTTGCAACTGTTTTATAAAGTTGCATTACATTTCCTTTCTTTATTGTAAAAATTCCTGCTGCGGCAGTTTTTAATTCAATAAAAAATTGATGTCCATTTTTTAGAGTTATTAAAAAATCGGGGTTTGTAGTTTTTTCTCCGGCTATTTTTATAAGTTTACTTTCATTATCAAAAATAAAATTATGTTCGGAATCGTTACCAGAATAAGAAATTTCTTTAACTGAATTGTTCTTTTTAATTAAGATAAAAATAAGTTCTTCTATATACCAGCCATATAAAATAGCTAATATGTATTTAAAGCCTCTACCCATGTCACCATTTACTTTAAAGTGATGGGTATAATGATAGTTATATACTTCGTCGTATTTTTCTTTGTATTTAGTAGAAATTTTCTCAAATTCATCTTCTGTGAGGATGTTGTTAAACATTGTTTTGTAGTAATTTTCTACTTCATTAATTGTCATCTCATCTAAGCGTATTGACATTTTTAATCCCTTTATTTTTTGTTTTTTGGCATTGTGGATATTATAGCCTCAATTAAATGAGGTGGAATACCTTCTCCTATGACTTTTCTTATTAGGTTATCCGATGCCCATTCTGGAACATTCCAATCATCAGGTAATCCCATTATTCTAAATAATTCTAACAAAGTTAAAACTCTTGCATCTGAATAAGTTCCGTCAGGAAGCGGTCTTCCAGGGTGAACATTATTTTGTGAAGATATGGCACCGTTGCACATTGTTACTGTTGGTGCAGGTTTATCCCAATCCATGCGTTTGTAAGTTGTGGCAAAACCCTTAATTCTAGTTCCGTCGGCTTTTTGTGGAAAATATATTTCATTGTTAAATGCTGTTTTTCCTGTTGGAGTGTGTTTCATCCATAAAATGTGATTATCACAATGTTTTGGAGCATAATGAAACTTTAAATCACTCTTTTGATTTGATTCTAGTGATGGAAGATTTCCAATTGCTGCTCTAACCGTAATTAAAGGTTGTTTTGGTGGTAATTCCCAAGTTCCATTTTTAGTAAGCAAGGTTATTGCTCTTTTACGGACTTGTGGGGTTCCATAATCTGCGGCATTGAGAATATTAAATGTGATATTATATTCTTTTCCCAATTCTTGAATAATGTAATCTTTAATTAATATTTTTTTATCGTTGACAACAATATATGTTTTTAACATTGTTGGAACATTTTCAATTATTGCATTACTAGGTTGTGTTTGTTTTATAAATTCAACAGCTTTAATTATTAGTGAATTTCTGGGGTCTGACTCGTTCATTTTTCCTGCAACACTCATTCCTTGACATGGTGGAGTTGCAATAACAAAGTCAATTTTTTCTTTAAGAGAAGCAGAAACAACAGCAGAAAAAATTTCTGGATTAGTAATGTCGCCTGTAATCATATTTGTTTCAGGATATAAATGTTTATAAAATTTTGCTCTATCTTTTAATAGTTCATTTGCAACAACAACTTCAATACCATATTTTTTTAAATATGTTTCAGCTATTCCTACATTACTAAAAAGCGATGCTGCTTTAATCATATTCTTCTCCTTTTTATAAATAGATTATATCACAATGGGTAAATTATAAAAATAAATTAATCATAAATTATTTATACTTATAAAAAAAGAACCTTATTTATTAAAATAAAGTTCTTTTTATTTTTTTAATTTAAATTTACCCAGATAATTGCACCGTTTGGGTGTTTATATTTTTTAGGTGTTTCATATTTTTGTGGGTTAGATAAAATCCAAGCATATGTTTTATTATAGGGTAGGGTTTGTATGTTTTCAATCTTATGGTTTTTAATGTTGTTTTTATAGTCAGTTAAAGTTAATTCTTTACAATCTATAATTTCACAACTTCCAACCACCAAACCACTTCCACTTCTTATTAGTTCAATTTTCCCCCTAATGTTGGTTTTAGAACCTCTAATTTCCCAACACTTTTCACCGTTTAAAATGTAGCTAATCCAAGGTTCTTTAATAATTAATCCTTTCACTGTAAAAATCCATTAATCAAATTTTGTTTCGGTGTAGTGGAATAATTTATGAATTAGTTCGTGGTCATTCTTTAAAACTTCTTCATAAATCTTTTTAACCCCTGCATTATCATCGGTGTTTTTAAATTTCATATCGCCATCTGCTTTGTAAATAGCTTTACTACGGGCAGCAATAACATCGTTAACTGAAACTTTATCGTAATTAACAAAGCTTTGTCCACCACCGTTAATGCAACCACCAGGACAAGCCATTACTTCAATAAAGTCATAATGTTTTTCACCTTTTTTAATTGCATCTAAAACTTTTGGAGCATTAGCCAAACCATGAATAATTGCTAAACTTAATTTTTTATCACCAACTGAAACTTCAACTTCTTTAACACCGTTAGAATATCTAACAGCTTCAATAATATCTTGTTTTTTACCTGTTAGTTTGTAAACAGCATATCTTAAAGCTGCTTCGGTTACACCACCTGTAACACCAAAAATTAAACCAGCACCGGTATATTCTCCAAATGGGTCATCAAATTTGCTATCGGTAAGTTCTTTAAAGTTAATACCTTTTAATTTAATTAAATCACCAAGTTCTCTTGTTGTAATGCTTGCATCAATTGTGCCCCTAGCAATAATTTCTCTCTTTTTAGCTGTGCAAGGCATAACTGAAACAATTTCAACCTTTTTACCTTGTTGTTCAAAGAAATATTTAACTAAACTACCAAGCATTTCGTTTGGAGATTTTGTTGTTGATAAATTATGTTCAAATTCAGGATATTCTTTTTGTGCAAAGTTAAACCAAGCAGGGCAGCAGCTTGTAAATAGTGGTAAATTTTTGCTGTCTTTAAGTTTTGATAATAATTCGTTAGCTTCTTCAACAACTGTAAAATCGGCTCCCATATTAACATCAAAAACATAATCAAATCCACAATCTTTTAATGCTGTAACCATTCTGCCTTCTGCAAAAGTTCCAATTTCTTCACCAAATTCTTCGGCAAGTGAAACTCTAACGGCAGGAGCAACTTGTGCAACTTTAATAACATCATCTTTTGCTAAAATGTTTAAAACTTTGTTTAAATCACTTTTTTGTGTTAAAGCTCCTGTTGGACAAACTAACACACATTGTCCACAGCCAACACAACTACTTTCTTGAAGTGGTTTATCAAAAGCTGTTCCAATTTTTGTTTCAAAACCACGATTGATTTTGCTAATAGCTGCACAACCTTGTTTTTTAGAACAAACTGCAACACATTTGCCACATAAAATGCATTTGCTAACATCTCTAACAATTGCATGGTTTGAACTATCAGGTTCGGCTGTAACACATTCACCAGCATATTTTTCGGTGTCACAATGATATTGTTCACAAAGCTTTTGTAAACTACATTTTAAATTTTTGCTGCAATTTAAGCAGTTTTTATTATGATTAGAAACTAATAGCTCAATAGCAGTTTTTCTAGCTAACAAAACTTTTGGAGTGTTTGTTTTAACAACCATGCCGTCTTTAACTTTTGTTGAGCAAGAAGTTACTAGGTTTCTCATACCTTCAACTTCAACAACACAAACACGACAACTTGCAGGTTCATTAACATCTTTTAAATAGCATAGGGTAGGAATTTCTAAACCGTTTTTTCTAGCAACGGTTAAAATTGTTTCGCTACTATCTGCCACAAATTGTTTTCCGTCAATAGTAATTTTAACTTCCATACCTTACTCCTTCACAATTGCACCAAAACGGCAAGTTTCTAAACATTTGCCACATTTAATGCATTTTTCATCGTTAATATCAAATTTCTTTCTTACTTCGCCTGTAATTGCTCCGGCAGGACATTGTCGGCTACAAGCACTGCAACCAATACATTTGTCGGTAATACGGTAAGAAGTTAGTGCTTTACAAACACCTGCACGGCATTTGTGATCTTTAATGTGTTCAATATATTCATCTTTAAAATATTTTAAAGTGCTTAACACAGGGTTAGGGCTAGTTTGGCCTAAACCACATAACGAATTGCTTTTAACATAGTTGCAAAGTTCTTCTAATTTATCTAAATCTTCCATAGTAGCTTTGCCACTTGTAATTTTATCAAGAATTTCTAAAATTCGTTTGTTACCAATACGGCAAGGAGTACATTTTCCGCAACTTTCATCACGAGTGAATTGTAAGAAGAATTTAGCAAGGTCAACCATGCAGGTATCTTCGTCAACAACAATCATACCACCACTACCCATCATTGAACCTAAATCATTTAAACTCTTGTAGTCAATAGGTGTGTCTAGATATTCACTAGGAATGCAACCACCACTTGGTCCACCCATTTGAACTGCTTTAAATTTTTTGCCGTTAGGAATTCCACCACCAATGTCGTAAATAATTTCTCTAATGGTTGTTCCCATAGGTAATTCAATTAAACCAGAGTTAACAATTTTACCTGTTAAAGCAAAAACTTTTGTTCCCTTTGAATCAGTTGTTCCAATGCTGTTAAACCAATTTGCTCCGTTGTTAATAATTTGAGCAACATTTGCAAGAGTTTCAACATTGTTAATTACTGATGGACAACCATAAAGTCCTTTTTCAGCAGGGTATGGTGGTTTTAATGTTGGTTCACCACGGTTGCCTTCAATACTTCTCATAAGTGCAGTTTCTTCACCGCAAACAAATGCACCAGCTCCAAATTTAATTTGTAAATCAAAATTAAAACCAGAACCAAAAATGTTTTCACCAAGTAAACCCATTTTTGTTGCTTCATCAATTGCAGATTGTAATCTTTCACCTGCTAGTGGATATTCGGCTCTTAAATATACAAAACCTTTTGTTGCACCAATAGCATATCCACAAATAGCCATAGCTTCAATAATTGCATGTGGGTTACTTTCAATAATGCTACGGTCCATAAATGCACCTGGGTCGCCTTCGTCAGCATTACAAATAACATATTTTTGTGGAGCTTCAACAACTCTTGTAAATTCCCACTTTGTTCCTGTTGGGAAACCTGCACCACCACGACCTCTTAAACCACTTTCTTTTAAAGTGTTAATAACATCTTCGGGTTTCATGCTTGTAACAACTTTGTGTAGGGCAGCATAGCCATCAAGTGCAACATAATCGCCTAAAATATTTTCTAAACTCATATATTCCGAATTGTTACGGGCAATATATTTTTGTTTTTTGCAAAAATTAATGTCTGATTGTTTTTCAACAGGTTCACCATTTTCGTGGTGTAGTAATCTTTCAACTAATTTACCTTCTGCTAGATTTGTAATAATTTCTTCGCAATCTTCTTCCGAAACTTTTTCGTACATAGCATCTTGTGGGTAAATTAAAACAATAGGTCCGTTAACACACAAACCAAAACAACCAACACCATTAACAACAATGTCGTTTTCTAAATTCTTTTCTTTGATAATTTCTTCTAACTTTGTTTGAACTTTTTTACTTTTACAACTTCTGCAACCTGTTCCACCACAAACCATAATGTTGTATTTATAGGTTACACCACTAGTGTCGCCTTTTCTTCTAAATTCAACTTCAGCCAAATATTTTTTCTTTAATGCTTCTAATTCTTTATTGTCCATGTTCTACCACCTTTAATCAGCAAAGCTGTCAATGATACCATCAACATCTTCCACTTTTAGTTTTCCGTAAACTTCGCCGTTAATTGTTATTGCAGGTGCTAAACCACAACAACCTAGGCAGCGACAACTTGTTACAATCCATTTGCCGTCTTTTGTCATTTCGCCAACTTTAACACCAAGTTTAGCTAAAATTTTTTCCATAATTTCGTTTGCTCCTAAAACAAAACAAGCTGTTCCTAAACAAACATCAATGTTGTATTTTGCTTTTGGGGTTAGTGTGAATTGGCTGTAAAAAGTGATAATTCCAAAAATTTCACTTTCAGGCATATTAATTGCTTTGGCAATTAACTTCACAGTACCTTCTGGTATGTAACCAAAAATGCCTTGGGTTTTTTGCAAAACAACCATAACAGCATCTCTTTGGTTTTCGTGTTCTTTTAGCACAGCATTAAACTCTTTAACTTGTTCGTCTGTGCCAATTCTGTTACAATTACACATAGCATCTCCTTAAATATTAGTAATTTCAACAAGTTTATTATATCAATAATAAAAAGGTTTGTAAAAAGATAAATATTATTTAGTTATCTTTAAAAATGTTAAAATTAAATGGTTTGGTTAAAAAACACAAAAAATCGGCTTAATAATAAACCGATTTATTTTTTATTGATTATTTTATCAAATTCAATTTGTGAACTTATTATGTCGTTAATTGAAAATTGATTTTTATAGTTAAATGTTTGTTTAAATTTGTCGCAGTTGCACGAAACTTTTGCATTTTCTTGGTTGTTAGCAGCAGTAAAATCATAGTTTATAGGGTGTCCTATTTCTTTTTCGGTGGCTAAAACTATTTGTTTTGTGGATAGTTCTAGGTTTGGGTTTCCTATGTTAAAAATTTCAAGTTTTCCATTAAAATTATTTACTGCAACATAAACAGATTTTGCTAGGTCGGTTATGTGAATAAAACTTCTAATTGGTGTGCCATCAGGGGTGTTGTAGGTGTTTCCCCTTAACATTATTTTATTATTGTTAATTGCACTGTTTACAACATAAGGAATTAATTGAATTTTCTTTTTCTTGCTATGGTCGCCAAGCATATATTCTAGGTTAGAACCCACAGGGTTTGTAAACCTAAAAATTATGGTTGGAATTTTTGTTTCGTTAAACCAATTTTTTATTATTTTTTCGCCTTCACATTTGCTCAATGCATATGGATTTAACCCCTTTGTTGGGTCGGTTTCAACAAACGAGTGATCAACTAAATTTTCGTAAACAACACTTGTTGACGAAAATGCAAATTTTTTAATTTTATATTTTTTGCTAAGGGTTAAAACGGTGTTTAAACTATCTAGATTATTTTGCATATATTCTTTTGGTTTTTTAATGCTTTCAGCAACATATTTTTTTGCTGCTAAATGAATTACAATTTCGGGTTTTGTTTCTTTAAAAACTTTATCCATAAAAGATTTATTGCAAACATTCCCCTTAAAAAAAGTAACCTTATTTTCATATGCTGTTTTTACATGGTTTAAGTGTTTAATATATGAATTTTTTAAATCGTCAACAATAACAATTTCGTGATTGTTTTTTAAAAATTCAACTGCAACATTTAATCCTATAAATCCTGCTCCACCTGTAATTAAAATTTTAGACATAAATTAACTCCGTTTTTTATTAGTTTACATAAAAAATTGTTTTCTGTTAATTAAATTAAAATAAAAGTTGTTTTTTATTAAATTAAAGTTAAAAATGAAAACGGTGTTTTTAATGTAAATAAAAAAAGACCTGAATTCAGGTCTTTTAATTATTCTTTATTTTTAATAATTTTAATAGGTTTAATTTTATGAATAGATAGAATAGGTACCATTGCAGCAATTAAGGTAATAACTAAAACTGTTACTATATCAATTAATGTGATAAATGGGTTAAATTTAATTATAACTAAATGTGAAATTTGTTCAGTTCCTAAAAAGGTCATAAGTCCTTCAAGTAAAATTGAGTTTATAATTCCATCTAAAAATATCATACCTAAAATAGATAGTGTGCAGGTTATTATGCCAGCATAAAACACTTGTAAAATAAATGAACGGCTAATGTGTTTTGTTCTGCCACCCAATGCTCTAATAATGCCTATTTCGTGCATTCTTCTTCTAACAGATCTTCTGCCAAAGTTTATAAGCATTAATGCACATGCAACCGATAAAGCAATTGCAATAAGCATAAAGAAATCACCAAAAATATCAACAATGTTCATAATAGTATAAAGTGCTTTAAAGTATTGGTTTTCTGAATAATAGTTAAGAAGTGAAATTGTGCTTTTCATATTTGCCACAGATTCGCCATTTTCAAAATAAAGAGCATAAGGTATTAATGCAAAACTTTTAATTTTAGCATATGTTTCATCACTGCAAACATAACCAAAATCGTTAGCAGTAGTTAATCCAACAATGTTTAAGGTTAAAGTGTATGTTGGCAAGTCAGTGTCATTTCGGTTGGCAGCATAGTTTCTAATTGTAATTGTTCTAGGAACAAAATTTTCTTGTTTTGCATAAGTAACATTTGTTCCAAATAATGAGTTGTAGATGTTTGCTCCAACAAAAATATTATTTCCGGTTACTTCAACTTTATTTGTTGTGTTTCCATACATGGGGGTAAAAAAAGTTTTGCTGTTTTCTTGAAGCAATTTTCCTGTTTCGTCAAAGATTTCTGCACCTGTTAATCGGGTTCGTAGTTGTGCATTTAAGTAGTTTGTGGTCATACTATCAACATAATTGTCGTTTTCTAAATAAAAACCTACAGCTAAAAAGTTGCACACTTCGTTAGTAAAAGTTTGATATATGTTTGTTTTAGTAATATCTTTTAATGCTTTTTTTCTTTCTGCCAATGTTTCAATTAGTTGTGCAGAATTAAATCCGTCAATAATTTCTTTATATCTTTCTTTGTAGTTAGTTTTAAAAATTGCATTAACAGTGTAGGTGTTATTCCACATTGTGCTACGGTCAACAATTTTTTGATAGTCATTTGTTAGTGTTGCAGGGGCATAATGTAATAAAGCATCAGCAAAATAATCGGGTATAACAATTCCACCAGGTTTTTTTGTTGTTGCTGTTGCCAAATATTCTAATTGCCCATTTGTTCCGTAAATTCTAGCCAAATAAGATTCATCACAAGATAAAACACCATAACCGTGTATTGCATATAAATTGGCAAAATTTTTCTTATCGTCAACATGATAATTATATTCTAGGTTGCTATCCCAAGCAGATTTGATTGGTAATGGATGATTATAAAGTTTATAAATATTTCCTTTGTAACCATTAGCTCTAAATGTTTCAATATCTTTTTCTTCAACTGTTGATAAAAAACTTGTTAAAATTGTTTTATATTTTTCACCATTACTGTAACCTTTGTGTAAAACAAAACTTGAATTTGATTGAGAATTAACAGCTTTGTTTATAAGGTCGGAGCCATCAAACATTGTAAATATTTGGCTAAATCCTAAAATTATTATAAGTAGGGCAGTTAAAAATGCTGTAACACACAAGGTGATTCTATAACCCTTTGTAAGTTTTTTTGTTAATTCAACACTTCCTTTTGCTTTTAACCCTTTTGCTCTTTTAGGTTTTTTAAATGTTGGATTGTAAGTGGGTTGAACAGTTTGTGTAAATTCAGAGTCGGCTTGTTTAATTTTTGTTTTGCCATCTTTAATTTTTTTATTAATTAATGTTAATTCTTTTTTTGTTAATGATTTATGTAATGGTATGTTAATAGTGTTTTTATCAATTAACTTAAATTCGCTATTTTCAATTCTTTCGGTGTCACTAACAATTTGACCGTCGCTTAATTCAATAATTCTATCGGCATAAAGTTGTGCATCATCATAATTGTGAGAAATAATTAAAACTAAATTGTTTTTTGAAATTTCCTTTAACTTTTCTAAAACAACTTTACTTGTTACACTATCTAGGTTGCCGGTTGGTTCATCAGCCAAAATCATTTTTGGGTTTTTAATTAATGCACGGGCAATAGCAACTCTTTGCTTTTGACCACCACTTAATTCTTTGGGATATCGGTTACCCAAACCTTCAAGGTCAACCATTTTTAAAGTGTTTAAAATTAGTTGTTCGTCTTCTTTTTGTTGTAGGTCTAGCGAAAATTTAATATTTTCGTAAATTGTAAAAGAGTCCATCAAACAAAAATCTTGAAAAATAAAACCTATATCGTTGTTTCGGTAGTTGTCAAAATCGGCACTTTTAAATTTAGACATACTAATACCATCAACAACAACATCTCCACTAGTTAGGTTGTCTAAACCACCCAAAATGTTAAGAAGTGTGCTTTTTCCACTACCACTTTTTCCACAAATAAAAACCATACCTTTTTCAGGTAGGGTAAAATTAATATTTTTTAATGCCGAACAAGTAACATGTTCGTTGCTTTTATACTCCTTGCATAAATCTATAACTTTTATCATTTAAAACCCTTTTAATTGCCATTCTTCTTTTTGAGTAGTATAGCATTAAAAAAATTTTTTTTAAAATAAAAAGCAATTAATAGTTTTATATTGTTTAATTTTTTATGATATAATTTAGGTAACTTAAATTAAAGGATTTTTTTATGAGAAAATTAACAATTGTTCCTAGTGTTAAACGGGAAGAAATGAGAAAATTATTGTTTGAATATTTAAACGAACTATCGCAGTTTGACCCAGATATTAAATTTGATGAAAACGGAACACCTATTTATAAATGGTTTGATTGTTATTGGGAAGATAAAGATAGATTTCCAATTTATTTAGTTATAGATGGTGAAATTGCGGGAATTGCTATGATTAGGGAATTAGAAGATATGCAATACGATTTTGCAGAGTTTTATGTTGTTCCAAAATTTAGAAAAGACGGAAATGCAATTTGGTTTGCCACTGAAATAACTAATTTGTTTGATGGTGAATTTGTTTTTTCAACCAGACACACAAACCCAAGAGCAATAAAGTTTTGGGGTAAGTTTGCCAACTGTTTTGTTGGTAGCGAATTTTATGATGATGAAATTTGGAGAAATTGGACAGTTAGAAAGAGATAATAAAAAAGGGCTATAATTAATATAGTCCTTTATTTTTATTATTTTTGTTTTGTTGCTTTCTATGTTTAGTTTCCTTGTTAGTCAAATTTCATAAATGCTAACGATGCATCATCGGAAACTTTAAATCTTAAATATTTTTCTCCACACAAATCGTTGCATTGTTTTGTTTTTAATGTTTTAAATATTTTCTTTACATCGTTTAAATTGTTGATTTTATCAATTAACTTTTCAGCTGTTAAAAATTTAACAACATCAAACACTTGTGAATATCCATCACTTAAAATTAACAACTTGTCAACAATGCTCTCTTCAACAGAATTATAAATTCCGTGTTCAATAGCTAAAACTTCATTAGACAAAACATAATAACCACCAAATTTATTTTTCTTTTGTCTGCCATCTTGAACCAAATAGCCGTATTTTTTACGGGATTCTAACAAACTAATTTCGTCTTTTTCAGCTAAATCTTTAATTTTCATAATTACAAAAGCATCGTTAACAAAGTTTAGTGGGTCCTGAATTAAAACTGTTATTCCTGTTTTAGATTTTACAATTATTGAACTGTCGGTTAACGAATAAATTTCTAGGTTTCCGTTGTTTCTTCTAACAATGCTAACTGTGCAACTAGGAAAATCTTGCACGGGGTTTCCAGCAGCAAGTTTTAAATACTCTTTTGTTACTTTTTTTAAGCCATTTTTTAAAATTTCGGGAATGGTTATTTTTTTGTTGTGTAATTCAATTTTTAAATATTCGCACCACCAATTAGAATACCATTCTGCATCGGTTGAAAAGTTGGAATATTTTTCAGGATACAAACTTGTTGCTCCATCTAAAACAAAAGCAAAATCTTCGCAACTAAAAGCTCTGTCTTCATTCCATTCTCTGCCACCTTGGCTAAAATTAAAATGTTCCATTTTATATTTCCTTATTTATTAATTTTCTTCAAGTGCAATGTAAAAAATTTTGTCGTTATGTTTAAGGTAGGGTATGTCTTTTAAAAAGTGTATTGAACAAAAAAAGTTGTTTTTATTAAAATCAATCTTAACCCTTTTCAAGTTTAGTTTGTCCAAACTAAAATCAATTTTTTTATAAAAAATTTCGCTGTAAATGTCAACTTCTTCGTAGTCATTTTTGCCATAAGAAACAATTTCGCCAACAACAGGGAAGTAAATGTGTTTTTCATATATGTAAGGACATTCAATGTTAACTGCAAATTTTTCAAAAATTGTTCTAATAACTTCGTTCTTTTTTGCAAGTAAATAAATTGTTAAATCATCACCATTTGCAACCAAAATATTGCTAACCTTTTTGCCATAAAGTTTTTTGGTTTTAACAGTGTCAACTTTTGTAATTATGTCGTTTATTTCAATTTGTTTAGCCATATAAATTTCCTTTTAATTTTAGTTTTTGGTGTAATATTAACAAAATAATAATAATTTTTTATTTGAAAAGTATAATAATTTCTAAATAAAAAAGCAACTTTATTTAGTTTGTTGACATTTTTTTTAAAAAGTTTTAAATTTAATGTAATAAGCATTAAGGAGAATAAAATGGATAAAAAATATGAATCTTTATTTACCCCTTGGAAAATTGGTAACTGCGAAATTAAAAACCGTATAGTTATGTGTCCAATGGGTGGAACATCTTTATTTGGTTGGATGGGTCCACAAAAGTTTAATAAAGATGCAGCACAAATGTTTTTAGATATTGCTAAACATGATTGTGGTTTAATTATTCCGGGTATTGCCCCAATTAGAAATATGATGGGTGGCAAATGGCTTTACAAAGTTAACGGAGCATTTAAAGATTTAAAAGTTTGGATGGAGGAATTTCATAAAACCGGAGCAAAATTGTTTGTTCAATTAACAGCTGGTTTTGGTAGATCTTTCTCAATTCCTAACCATATGAAAGGAATTTTAAAAAGCAAAATTTTAACTGCTATGGTTAAACCTATTTTTGACCTAGAAAGATTACTTGCTTCACCAAACCCACTTCCTGCAAGATGGTGGCCAGATTATACCACTCGTGAATTTACCGTTGAAGAAATTCAAGAAATGGTTAGAGCATTTGCATTAACTGCTAAAAAATTAAAAGATGCAGGTGTAGATGGTGTAGAAATTCATGCTGTGCACGAAGGTTATTTATTAGACCAATTCACAACACTTTACACAAACCAAAGAACTGATGAATACGGTGGAAGTTTTGAAAACCGTTATCGTTTTGCTTGTGACATTGTTAAAGCAATTAAAGCAGAATGTGGTGCAGATTATCCTGTTTCTGTTAGATATTCAGCAGTAAGTAAAACCAAAGGATTTGATCAAGGTGCACTTCCAGGTGAAGATTACACCGAAGTTGGTCGTGATATTAAAGAAAGTGAAAAAGCAGTTAAATACTTGCAAGATGCAGGTTACGATATGCTTAACACCGATAATGGTACTTACGATGCTTGGTATTGGGCACATCCACCTGTATATATGCCAAACAACTGTAACCTAGAAGATGCTGCTCATGTAAGAAAATTCTGTGATATTCCTGTTGTTTGTGCAGGTAAAATGGAACCAGAAGTTGCTGCAAAAGCAATTAAAGATGGCAAAATTGATGCTATGGGTGTTGCTCGTCAATTCCTAGTTGATGGCCACTGGATTACAAAATTAAAAGAAGAAAAATTGGAAGATATTATGCCTTGTATTCACTGCCACAATGGTTGTTTCCCAATGGCACACTACAAAGGTGTTGCTTCCGATACTCCATTAGGTGATAGTATTCATATGGCAAGATGTGCTTTAAATCCTACAACAATGGATGGCGGCAAATATGATTTAAAACCTGCTAAAAAATCAAAAACTGTTGCAATTATTGGTGGCGGTATTGGTGGTATGGAAGTTGCTAGGGTTTGTGCAATGAGAGGACATAAAGCAACCATTTACGAAAAAACCGATAAACTTGGTGGTGTATTTATTGCAGCAGCTGCTCCTGAATTTAAAGAAAAAGATAAAATGTTAATTAGTTGGTACCGTCGTCAAATGGAAAAACTAAACATTGAAATCAAATATAACACCGAAATTACTGATTTAAGCCAAATTCAAGCAGACGAAATTGTTGTTGCAACAGGTTCAACAACTCGTAAACTTCGTATTCCTGGTGCAGAAAAAACTATTGATGCAATTGAATACTTATTAAACGAAAAAGAAGTTGGCAAAGATGTTGTTATTATTGGTGGTGGATTAACAGGTTGTGAAGTTGCCTACGATTTATTCCTAAAAGGTAAAAACCCTGTAATTGTTGAAATGAAAAACGATTTAATGGCTGTTCCTGGAATTTGTTTAGCAAACTCAAGCTATTTAAGAGATTTCTTTAAATGGAAACAAGTTCCTGTTTATCTAGAAAGTGGTTGCACAGAAATTAAAGATGGTGCAGTTGTAATTTCTACAAAAGAAGGAACAAAAGAAGTTAAAGCAGATAGTGTTATTTTAGCAATTGGTTACAATCCAAACCCTGTGTTTAAAGCAGATAAAAATGTTCATATTGTTGGTGATGCTAATGGCATTGGTAATTTAAGAACAGTTATTTGGAGAGCATGGGATATTGCTGGTAAATTTTAATAAACAAAAAAGTGGTAATTAAATTGCCACTTTTTTTATTGTTTAAATTTATTAAAAAACAACAAATTTATTTTTTTTGTTGCCATTTTAAGATATTTATGTAATAATTTAATAACTTTAAATTGTATTTAGGATAAAAATGAAGGGATTTAATAAATTTAAAGCATTAGTTAATAATAAACTTTTTGTTTATGCACTTAACATTTTAATGATGGGTGTAATGCTTTTTTTTGTTTTAACACCTTCTATTTTTTCTGAAATAAAATTTATTCTTGAAATTTTAAATGTTAAAGATGCAGAAAGAGTTTTAACAAACTCAATGTTATTCTATAAATCTGTTCACGATTTATCACAAGTTTTAACAATTATCTCTGTTGTTGTTAAAGTTCTTGCTTCATTTATAGCATTTTCAATTTTATTAGTGTTATTTGTAAAAGTAGTGGAAGCAGTTGTTTTAAAAAACAAAAAAGAACACTACAACACCGAAGCCATAATCACAGCAAACTATGCTGGTGTTTATATAATTCAATCAAAATTTTTATGTTAAAAACTTTTAAGCGATAAGATTTGTGTAACTAATTTGGTTATACTATCTTTTTCGTGTTCAACTCTCAAACTTAAAGTTGGTGAGTTTTTTTGTTTTTAATGGGGATTAAAATTTATTGTTAATTACATAATAAAAATTATGCACAATATCGTTTAAATTATATATTATATAAAGAATATAAATTCATAATTAAAAACTTAATAACTTGCAAACTTTTAGATTTTATTTAGTAGTATAAAAACACTACTAACAAACAAACTAAAATAAAACCTTGGTGGTAAGAACAGTGTTATTAGGTCAAATTTTTTCAGCATTATTCGTTGCATTGGGATTAATTGCAACATATTTCATTTTAAAATATAAAAAAATTGAAATACCAAATATAGCTTATAAAATAACATCAGTCATTTTGGCTGCGGTGTTTTTCTTTCGTTATATGTGGGCTCCAGATGCATACGAAACAGTGTATAGATTAACAAATTCACCTGTTAGTTGGGGAAAAGCATTTACAGCAATTAGTTTAATTTTAAACACATTGTTGCAACCAACTTCAATTTTATTTGCACTATATCCTTTCTTTAAAAACCAAAAAATTACATCGGTTGTTAAATATTGGGGATTGTTTGTAGGAATTATTTGTTTTGCATTCATTGTTCCTGTAACCGAAGGTATTGTTGGTGTTACTGCATACACAGGGTTTAATTTTAGAACAATTTTAATGGGGTTAGAAATTGCACTTATAACAGCATATAGCTTTGTGTTGTTTATGGAAAATGGAAAATTTAAAGTTTCTAAAAAACATTTATATTGTTTCCTATATTTAATTCCTATGGTTATATTTGCCATGATGTCTTATGTTCCACAAGCATTAGTGGGTTATGTAAGTGGTAAATATGTTATAGACGACCTTGAATTATATCATCGTATATTTATTTACTTTGGTTTCATAGTTCCAATTTTAATTTTCTTTGCATTAAAAAATCGTAGTTATTCAACAAAACGATTTATGTTATTAGTTGTTAGTATTTCAGCATTATTTGTATTTTTAAATGCTCACAGGTTTGAATCTTGGTTAGATCCAACCAGTTGGCCACTACATTTGTGCCATACAGCAATGTTTATTGTACCAATTTGCTTGCTATTTAAATGGGATAAACTATTCTACTTTACTTACTTTATTAATGTTTTGGGTGCATTTTTTGCTATGGCTATGCCAGATACCGATGCTGGAACAAATATGCTTGCAACATCAATGTTAAGATTTTGGAGCAACCACTACTTCGCATTCTTTATGCCACTACTTTGTGTTGCTTTAAAAATGTTTACAAAACCAAAACTAAAACAATTTATGTATTCAAGTGTTGCATTTACTGTTTATTTCTTTGTGATTATTTTTGTAAATGCTTACATGACAGGAATTGGTCGTCCAACCGACTTCTTCTACACAAACTCCGACTTTATTGTTGATAAACTTGGTGTTTGGGCAGAAAACCTACGAAATGTAACGGTAATTATAAACATCGGTGATGTTTCAATTATGTTATATCCATTATATCAAATTCTTTATTGGTTGGTGTATATAGGAATGGCTGCAGGAATGTGGTTCTTATATGAATTAGTTTATAATTACACCGATGTTTTAAATGAAGTGTTGAGAAGAAGAAAAAAATATAAATTAGAAGAGTTGGCATTACTTAGCCAACTAAATGGCAGATCAAAGGAGGAGCCACTTTATATGGAAAACGGAAATAAAATGATGCTACACAACTTTACTAAAATATATGGTAAAAGTAATGTATATGCAGTTAAAGATGCAAACCTAGAAATTGTGGGTGGCGAAATTTTTGGTTTCCTAGGACCAAACGGTGCAGGTAAAAGTACAATTATTAAAAGCATTGTTGGTATTCAACCTATAACCGATGGTAGCATTGAAGTTTGTGGCTACGATGTTGACAAACAATCGGTAATGGCTAAAAAACAAATTGGTTTTGTGCCAGACCATTATGCTTTATATGAAAAACTTACAGGTAGAGAATATATTAACTATATTGCCGACCTATATGAAGTTAGCCAAGAAGATAGAGATGCCAGAATTAATAGATATGTTGAAATTTTTGAACTTCAAACAGCATTTGATAACCAAATGAAAACATATTCTCATGGTATGAAACAAAAAATTGCTATTATGGCAGCACTTGTTCATAATCCAAAAGTTTGGATTTTAGACGAACCTTTAACAGGTTTAGACCCTAATTCAATTTTCCAAGTTAAGGAATGTATGAAACAACATGCAAAAGAAGGCAACATTGTGTTCTTTAGTAGCCATATTATTGATGTTGTAGAAAAAATTTGCGATAGAATTGGTATTATTAAAAAAGGTCAAATTCAAACAGTTAAAACCATTAAGGAAATTGAAGAATCTGGCACAACTTTAGAAGATTTTTATATGGATATTATAGAAAATAAAAAAGTTGATGCAATTCCTGTAAAACCAGAAAAGGAAACAGCAAAAACTGTTAAAGAAAAACCTAAAAAAGATAAAAAACCTAAAAAAGCAAAAGGGGTAGCAAATGAATAAAGCATTAAAACCATTAGTTGTGATGCTGGATAAAATAAAGGCCTTTTTTGGCAGAATAAAAAATTCAGCTAAATCATTAAAACCGTTGGTTATGATGCAGTTAAAAGATAAATTAGATTTAAGTTACTTAAAAACTTTCAAAACAGCTTTAACAAAAATTGTTTTATCAATTTTAGCTTTTGGAATAATTACTGCCGCCTACTTTGCTGCATTTTATGTATCAACATTGTTTAGAATTTTCCATTTAGTTGCAATAATTCCGGTTTCGGTTATTGTTGTAATATTTACCGTGTTGGAAACTTTAACACTTTTAACCGGTATTTATGGGTTAATGAAATCATTATATTTTTCAAAAGATAACCCTGTTTTACTTACAATGCCTGTTTCAACAAATCAAGTGTTTTTAAGTAAAATTATTGTATTCTTTGTTTATGAACTTAAAAGATCACTATTCTTTTTAGTTCCACTATTTTTAGCATATGGAATTACAGCAGGATTACCAATTTACTTTTATTTATGGTTAATTGTTTGCTGGATTGTGCTAACAGTGTTTAATGTTTCAATTGCATCGTTATTCTCAATTGTTTCAATGTGGATTACAATGTTTTTAAGAAACTTTAATATTATTAGAATTATATTGTTTTTAGGAATTGTTGCTGGTGTTGTTGTTGCATTAGTTTCAGTAATTAACTTAATTCCAGCCGATTTTGATATTAGAACAGTGTGGGGAACATTGTTCTGGGAAATTCAGGATTTCTTAAAAGCATTTACAACCACAATGATTCCATTCACATATTTAACACAATTAATTATTGGTGATTATGTGGGAATTTTGCCAAGAGTGTTTACACCTTACACATTTATTACTTTACTAATTTGTTTAGGTATTATTGTTGTAATGTTTACTTTAGCATTTTTGGTTTCTAGGCCATTATTCTTTAAAATGGCAGCAAAACCTTTTGAATATAGAAAGGTTACTCGTGAAACTACAAACAAAAACCGTAAAACTAATTCGTTTTTAAGTGCAGTTAAAGCTCAAACTATTTTAATTTTTAGAACTTCTGAAGATTTATTTAGTTTAATGGGTTGTGCACTATCTATGCCAATTTTAATTTTATTACTTAACCGAATTTTTGCTGCTATGAGCACAAAAGCTTTGGGTGATTATATGACAGCTGGTTTTAATATTTTAATTATTTTACTAGTTGCATTAGCAAGTAATCAAAAAATGGCAAGTGTATATAGCCGTGAAGGTGCTGCGGCTTATTTAAACAAAACCAGACCTAACGAATATCGTACAAATTTAATTGCAAAACTTGTTCCTAATGCAATTGTAATAACGATATCTATTATTGCATCAGTTTCAATTTATGCAGGATTTTCTAAATTAGATGCTATTGGCAGAGTGTTCTTTGCTTTAACAGCAATTTCAACCTACTTAATGCATTTGCTTTGGAGTGCAGAAATGGATGTTATGAATCCACAATACACACATTATGCAACCACAGGGGAACATCCAAACAACCCTAACGAAACAAAAAGTAATATAACAATGTTTATAACTGCATTGTTGGTTTGTGGAATTGGATTATTTTTAAGTGTTGAAGATGTTGCAGTTTCCTGGATTAAAGTTGGAATTGTTTGCATGATTTTATTAGCATACCGTGTTTGGTCATATTTAAGTAAAATAAAATACTTCTATAAGGAAAAATAATGAAAAAATCAGTTATCATTTTAATTGGAATAATTTATATTGCTTCAATCTTTGTGGTTGGTTTTTTCGGTATGCAAGTAAAAAACTACAATGTAATGGTTTACATTGAAGATATTGAATGCACCAATGAAGGCATTAGAACAGAAACAAACGGGAACAAAACACTAAAATTTAAATATATTACAAACGATCCTGAAACAGGTGATCCGTTAACCGAAGAACAAAAGTTACTTATGAATTCTGTTATTTTAACTTACGAACTTTTCCCTAAAAACACAACTTTAAAAGGAAAAGATGCTGTTATGGCTTTCCCTGATGAACAAAAAGTTATTAATGGTAGAGTTGACGAAGTTGATCCAGCAGAATACACAAAATACACTGTTGCAGTGGTTGACGATTTAACAATTTCCTTTGTTAAACCAGGGGTTTTAATTGTTGATTTAAAAAGTATGGACGGCAGTAATATTACCGAAAGAGTAAAAGTTATTGCTTACTAATTAATTAAAATTTTATGTTTAAGGGGGGTGGTTTACTTTTAATAGAGAGCACTTACAAAAAAACAAAAAAATTTTACAAGGAGAAAACATGAAAAAAGTATTGTATTCAATCGCTTTAATGATGGTTGCAGTTTTTAGTTCTGTGTTACTTACTGCTTGCGGCGACCCAGAACCTACAAAACTTGAAATTGTTGCTACTAGTGTAGAAAATCCAACATTAGTTAACCAACCACATGATTTAAGCGGACTAAAAGTAGTTGTTACTTACGATAACGGCGATAAGAAAACCGTTGATAAAAACAATGATATGACAATTACACCTATTAATGTTAATCAACTAGGCGAACAAACTTTAACAGTTAAGTACCTAGGATTAACAGCAACACTTAAAGTAGAAGTTGTTGCAACTGAAGGTGATTTATATAGTATTTTAGGTTTTGACAAACCTCAATTTCAAACCGACTGGGCTTTTGCTAGATTACAACATACTGATAAACCAGCAACAGAAGATTTTGATGAATCAGAATTAAACTTTGTAGATAGAACTCAAAGTTATAAAGTTGGTGACGAAAATCCATTTATCTACTTACCAATTATCACAGCTCTTAACGATGAAGGTGATGATATTGAACTTGGTTCTTACACAAGTAAAGTAACAGTTGAATTAAAAGAAGGTTCAACCTATACAAAACTTGAAGGTGCAGCATTAGAAGCTGCTGTTGTAGTAGATAACACAAAATCATCTTTTGATTTCACACAAGCAGCTGTTGGTAAAACTTACAGAATCACTGTTGAACCAGCAGAAAATCCAAACGAAGTTCCAGAACTTTCTATTGAAGTAGAAGTTGTTGATGGCTTCAATGTTCATAACATTGCAGAATTAAGTGCTATGGATAACAACCAAAGAGCAGTTGATGACTGGGCTGAATATAAAGCAGCACATGGTATTACTCAAACAGCTCAAGATGGTATTGTTTTACATGGTAATTTAGAAGTTACTGCAAACGATATTCCAAAAAGTTATATTTATAACTACAATGCAAATGGCGATAATTTAGATGGTGCTACAGCAGAAAATGATGGCACATTAAAATATAAACAAACAATTTATTGCCGTGATGCTCAAACACCATTTACAGTTTATGGTAACTACTTTACCGTAGACACTCACAAAATTCCTTATTCTGTAGATTATCCAGATGGTGAATTTGGTCATACATATATTTTTGGTTTTGGTGGTGACGACCATGAATGTCCTGGTACAAAACAAGCACCATGCAGAGTTGAAAGTATTTATATGATTGGTAATAGTAATAAAGATGATAGCACACAATTAAGAGGTGGAAATAATGGTATTATTTCTTCTTCTGAAAATCTAGTAATCAACAATATGGTTTCTAGAGCATTCTTAACACACTTTAGTACTGTTGATTCAGTTGCTTGTTCATATGATGGTGCAATTTATAACTACGATGTTAAAACAACAATTCAAAATTCTCATATGTACGATAGTTACAGCATGATGGGCTTTGCTTGGGGTGATGTTGAAGTTGAAGTTAATGATTGCACATTTAAAAGAGCTGGTGGCCCAACAGTTATGGCTACACAAGTTGTTGAAAGACACGAAGTAACCACAGGTGAAGGCGACGATGCTACAACTGAAGAAGTTATTGATAACATTCGTGCACCAAAAGTTACTATTAATGGTGGTATAACACAAAGTTATTTAGCAGGAACCGAAGGTTGGTTTGATTTAACTCCAGGTGCTGCTGATGCTGTTAGAGGTCAAATTTTACCTTTAAGTGTTAGTATTCATCAAGCAACAACATTATTGGCTGCACAATTAAACCCAATGTTTGAAGAAATGAGACTACCTCTTGTTATGCCTGTTAAAAAATTAACAACTAACGACGGTGGTGTTGATAAATTAAATTTAGTTTCATTATTACTATCTAATGCAGATAATCCAATTACATCTCCATACGGATTGGAAAGTGAACTTATTATTGCTGGTGCTACACCAGAAGCTCCAAAATGCTATAATGACCCATTAGATAAAATTGCTCCTGTTGTTGCAGCTTTACCTAGTGCATACAAAGCAGCTCCTATTTTTGAAGCAAATGGTGTTGTTATGACAACTGATATGTCTACATTCTATGTAATTAAAGATGGTAACTTCTACAACATTCAAACTCCAACTGATGTACAAGTTGTTGCTGAAGATATTGTTAAATTCTTCAGTGCAGATTACATGAACTTATACATGGGTGGAACAGGTTTAGCTTGCACACTTGAAATGTTTGCTGCAGATGCATATCAATTCCCTGCATAATTAAAATTTAACTTAAAACAATGCAGCACATGTAAATTAAACAGTGTGAAATGTTTAAAGGTTAAAATTTTAAATGTAGTTAAATTAATAAAAAAGAACGGAATTTTTCCGTTCTTTTTTGTTGTTTTAAACAAAGTGAAGAATCTGTAATTTAAAATTTATAATATAAAACAGATAATAGTGTCAGATGTTTCGCTTCGCTCAATATGACAATTTAAACTATTGTTAAAGAATTAGATATTTCGCCTTGATTAATATGATGGTGAGTGTGGATATTTTTTGTGCTCAATATTATAAGGTTTTTATTGTGTATAAAATTTATCATACTCAAATTTATTTTATATGTTGTTTTATTTGCCACTTAAACCAAATTCGTCATTCTGAACAAAGTGAAGAATCTCTAACAGTTAAAACTTAAAATTAATGCCATAAATTAAAAAAAGAAACAAAAGATTATTCTTCTGTTTCTTCTTCTAAACCATATTCTCTTTTAATTTTTTTGCTATATTGCCTTACATGAACTTTTGCATTTAAAATTCGGTATAATCTTATTAATCGGTTTTTAATTTCGGATCTATCGTAAAGTAAACTTTCTAACCCGTCCCATAAAAATAACCAGCCAATAACAGCAAGTAAGGTGTCTAGAAAAAAGTTGTCGTAAAATGCTATAAAAATTGCTTCTGCCATTAAAATTAAAAAACCTAAAATACAAAATAAAATACCTTTTTTAAGTTCTTTTTTATATTTACTTTCTTCTCTAACAATACATTCGGCATAGTGTCTTTTTAAAGCTTTTCTAATTCTAACTTTTTCATCGTTAGTGGTTGGGGTTTCGGTGTAAATATCAACCGAAACATCTTCGCTTAACGGAATAGTTTCTTCATATCGTTTAATATAGTGTTCAACATCTGGTGCAATAAACTCATAAGTTTTGTAAGCATGTGGGCTAAAAAAGTCATCAGCTTCCTTTAACCCAACATTAATTTGAACCGAACCATCTTTATTATAATCTAATTCGGTTGCTTCTTTAATAGCTGTGCTTTTCTTTAATTTTTTTAATATTTGTCTTCTCGTTTCCATAAAAATTTTTATTTTCTCCACATAAATTATACCAAACAAACCAAAACTTGTCAAATTTGGCAAGCAGTTGTAAAAACAAAGTGTTTACTAACATTAATTAATTTTATGGCATATCGTGTCAATTTGGGGCTCTAAAACAAAAAAGAACAGATTAAATTATCTGTTCTTTTTATTTTTTTAACAACAATCCTGATTGCAAATCCATGCAGCAGAACTATGTGTGTATTTTGTTGAAGTGTATTTAGCATATAGAGTTGTATTTGTGCTTGGCATGTAACCATTAAACTTTTGTGTTAAAGCACTATCGTAGTACCAACCTTCAAAAGTGTAACGGGTGTGGGTGTGTTTTGTTCCCCATGTGTTCCACGATTTATTATCGTCGCATTTATGTGGAACATATCCACTTAAATCAACCCAAACACCAGCTATATTACTGTAATTAGCAATTGCACTTCCACCATTACTGTTAAAGGTTAGGGTTACAACTGTTTCAACATAGTCAACAACCCATTTAGCATAAACTGTTGCTCCACCCCTAGGCATTGTTGTTTTGGTAAACTTGGTTCCACTTCTAAATTCTGGGTCGGTGTACCAACCGTCAAATTTATAATATGTTCTGGTTCCAGCTGTTTCGTTAACAACACATTTTAGTTGTGTATAGTTAGGTAATGTTATTGGACTATCTTTAATGGCTGTTATGTCGCTAACAGCATCGCCACCATTTTCTTCAAATGTTATGGTGTATTGTTTTAAACTTGCAAGTTGTGCACTTCCGTTGGTTATAATATATTCTTCACCTTCGGCATAAGGGTAGTTGTTCATGTAGTAGTAACCAGGGCTTAAATCAACAGGAGCACCAATGTTTGTAAGTTTAATGTTTTTACTGCCTAGTTGTAAGTCAAACACACCAGAAACTAGTGGCATTTGCATATCAAATGTTGCTGTTCCCACATAGTTTTTATTGTTTGTGTTTTCGTCATTAACAACACCAAGGTCAATGGTCATATCTCCCATTTTGCTGTCGTTTGTAATTTCTTTCATGTTAAGCACAATGTTAAAGTTTTTGTTATTTGTAACAGTAAATTTGGTTAATACATTACCTAAATTTGGTGTGTGATTTTTGCTTTTTTCAATGCTATCTCTAATTGCTCCCATAATTGTATCGGTGAAACCTGTGCCAAATTGTAGTACATAAATTGGGTCGGCTAACACATCTGTCAAGTGTAGTTTTAACTTGTATTCAACTGTTTTTCCGCCGTTTGTTTCGGTGCGATATAAGTAGAAGTATTCGTCACGATAGAAAATGTAGAACATACGGTTTTTAACACTTTCAAATAAACCTTTGTTAACAACTGCCATTGTTGGAATTTCGCCAAGTGAAACCATAATGCTTGGTTTTCTGTTTTCATCTAGTTCAATTTGAACATCTAACGGAATATCCCAGTCAATGTCAATACCACTAAATATTGTGCCAACAACATCAACTGTTGCTGTAATGTGGTAGGAATTTAATTCGGCTGTGTTAATAATTGCTTTAACAAGTTCGGTTGTGCCAGATAAATCGTGGTAGGTTGCTTGTTCACTTTCGCTAACACCACTAATTTCAGTGAAATCAGTTAGGTTAATATTTAAGTTAAAGTATTCGTTTTTAGTAACACCTGTGTATAGGTTTGTTAAACTTAAATTTTTAACTTTATTGTTTTCAATGTTTAAGTTGAAGAACATTTCTTTTGCATTAGGATTTTCTGATAGTTTACTACCATCAATTGTTAATTGTAGTGAGCCATTTTGATAACTTAAATCGGAAACTAATGTTAATAAGTTAATAGGGTTGCCCATATCAACTTCCGGAATTAAACCAGAAACTGAATCAAAGTTAATGTTGTCTAAACTTTCGGCTGCATCTTCTAGGAAAGGAATTAATGTTGGATCAACTCCTAATAAGTTAAGAATAACTGAAAGTAAACCTTTAATATCTTCTTCACAAATTTTTAATTTTAATCCTTCATAGTTAACAAATAAGTATTTGTTCCAATAATCTAAATCAAAATTAACATTTTGTTCGCCTTTAACACTTGCAGTGCCATCAACTTTTAATTCGTTTGTAACATCAATTTTTAATCCTAAATCAACATCAAATCTTAATTTATCACCATTATAAACCAATGCCTCTGCATTAGCTGAATATTGTTTGCTTGTAACAAAATTTGTAACAGTTTCAACTAAATTAGTAAGTTTAGTGTAATGTTCAAATTTTGCTAATTCGTTGTTTGTTAGTTCAACTTCCATAACATTATTATTAAATGCAACAAAGTTTAATTCAGCATAAACAAGATTGTGGTTAATAATAAGGTTTGTAAAGTTATTGTTGTAACTAATAACAATTTCTTGTGTGTTTGCAACACCGTTTTCATCGGTGTAGTTTGGTAGGTTAATCATAACACCGTTTGGTGTTTTAATAACCGATTTAATAACTTCGCCCAAAGTAAAACTATTTAACAAATCGTTAATTTTTTCTTCGGTTAAAGGTTCTTGTTTTGGTAATTCAACATTTAAGTTAAAGGTTTCGTTAACCCAATTAATTAAATCTTGAATTTCATTTACTTGTACATAGGTTTTTAAATTGTCAGCTCCAACATAAATAGTGTTGTTTAGGTAAGCTAAATTAATTTCAAAACCAAGGAATGTTGCTTTTGCAACTACTTTAATATTTTCTAGGTTAGAATAATCAACTTTTACAGTTGTTAAAGTTAAATCGTAGTTATCGCCTAAAAGGTTAAAGGTTAGGGTTCCGTTTAATTCAACCTTATTTCCGTTAATTAGGTTGTTAACAGGAGTAAGTAATGTTGAAACAGCTTGTAAATCGGTTAAATATAACTCTTTGTTAACATTAATTTCTTTAATTGAGCCAAAGTTAATATTTAAATTAGCCGAAATGTTGTTGTAATTTAATGTGATGTTGTTAAGGTTGTTATTAATAAATGTTAAATCTAAATTAATTAATTCCTTATTTACTAGTAAGGCAAGATTTAATTTGTAACCATTTTTAACAGATTTTTTACTTACATTGTAAATAATTAAATCTCTTAATGTTTGTTCTAAATCAAAATCAACATCAAGCAGTTTGTTTAATTCTTCTTCTAAATTTAAGTTAAATGTTGAATTAATTAATTCGGTTAATTCGCCAACATTATTTAAATCATATTTAACTTTAAATCCATCAATAATTGCATAAACTTCGTTGTTAATTAACACAACTTCTAATTCTTTATTTTTTAGTGTTGTTGTTAATTTAACAGTCAAGTTTTCGGTTTCTAAAATTTCAATGTTAACAGGTAAAACAAAATCGTTAATAGTAATGTTTCCGTTAACTTCAATGTTTTTGTTTTCAATGCCTTCTTTTATGTTTTTAACTGCTGTTAAAATGTAATCGGCAGAATCGTAAGCTGATTCACTAATTGTTGGCATTTTTACAGAATTTGCAAATTTATTTAAGCTAATGTTAATGTGTGTGTTGTTTAATCTAACATCAATATTGTTAATATATTCGCTAAATTGAATAATTGTGTTAATTCCAAAAGTGTTAATTGCAAATGTGTGGTTGCTTGCTGTAAAGTTTGCAAACGAACCTAAACTTAATTCGCTAATTAATTTAGTTAAATCAAGTTGGTTAACAATTTCGGGTAAATCTGTTTGATTGATGTTAACATTTAAAGTTTCTGTAATAAATTGAATAGCATTGTTAAGTCCGTTTTTACCTGCTTTAATG
>JAZNIS010000097.1:0-15029 GCA_045577635.1 Clostridia bacterium | reverse complement strand
ACCCCTTCGCAATGGGCAACAGCTGCTGCATAAGTAAAACAAAAAAAGAACTCTTAAATTAGAGTTCTTTTTTATTTTTTAATCTAACATTTCTTTTAACATTTCGTTAACTTTTTGTGGGTTTGCTTTACCCTTACTTGCTTTCATAACTTGACCAACTAGGAAACCAATAGCCGAAGTTTTTCCTGATTTATAATCGGCAACACTTTGTGGGTTGTTGTTAACAGCTTCGGTAACCATTGTTTTAATTTCGTCATCGTTATTTAATTGTTTAAGCCCTAACTTTTCAACTAAAACATCAGCAGATTCGCCTGTTTTCCACATTTGTTCAAACACTTGTTTTCCAGCAGTGGTGCTAATTTCTTTTTTATCAACTAAAACTAATAGTTTGCTTAAATCGGTTGCTGAAATTTTGTTTTCATTATCTTCTTTAAGCTTTCTTAATGTTTCGTTAATAATAAAGTTTGCAACAAGTTTAGGTTGATTAATTTCATTTAAAACAGCAGTAAAATAATCACTAATTTGTTTTGTTTCGGTAAGTAGTCCTGCATCGTAATCGCTTAAACCAAGTTCCATATATTCCTTTTTAAGTTGAGTTGGAAGTTTTGGTAAACTATCTTTAATGCTAGCAACTTGCTTTTCGGTAATGTAAACAGGAAGTAGGTCTGGATCTGGGAAATATCTGTAATCTTGGCTATCTTCTTTGCTTCTCATAGATCTGCTTTCGCCTAAATTATCGTCCCATCTTAATGTTTCTTGAATAATTTTGTGACCATCTTCAATTTCTTCAATTTGTCTTTTTTGTTCGTAGTTAATTGCTCTGTAAACTGCTTTAAAACTGTTTAAGTTTTTCATTTCGGTTCTAGTTCCAAGCACTTCGCTATCTTCTGGTTTAACAGATAGGTTAACATCGCATCTTAAACTACCTTCTTCCATTTTAACATCAGAAATTCCGGTGTAAGCAATAGTGTTTCTTAATGTTTCTAAAAATGCAACTGCTTCATCGGCACTAGAAATATCTGGTTCGGTAACAATTTCAATAAGTGGAACACCACCACGGTTGTAGTCAACCACAGTGCCACCAATTCCATCGTGAATTAGTTTTCCGGCATCTTCTTCTAGGTGAATACGGTTTAATCTAATTTTCTTTTGTTTTCCGTTAACGGTAATTTCAACATAGCCATTAACACAAAGTGGTTTTTCAAGTTGGCTAATTTGATATGCTTTGCTTAAATCAGGATAGAAATAGTTTTTTCTTTCAAAAACTGTTTCGTTGTTAATTTCGCAGTTAAATGCTAAACCCGCTTTAATTGCATATTCAACAGCTGTTTTGTTTAAAACGGGTAATGCACCAGGCAAACCTAAACAAACAGGGCAGGTGTTGCTGTTTGGTTCATCACCAAAGTTGTTTTTGCAACCACAAAAACATTTTGTTCTGGTTTTAAGTTCGCAGTGAACTTCTAATCCTATAACTGTATCGTATTTCATTATTTTGTCTCCTTTTGTGTTTCGTACACATCGGCAACATTAAATAATGTTGGTTCGCTAAATTTACTTCCAATTAGTTGCATTCCAATAGGTAATCCGTTTTTACTAAATCCACAAGGAACACTAATTGCAGGAAGTTCGGCAATGTTAACAGGAACTGTGTAAATATCTGATAAATACATGCTTAATGGGTCGTTAACCTTTTCGCCAATTTTAAATGCAGGGGTTGGGCTGGTTGGAGTTAAAATAACATCACATAGTCCAAACACTTCGTTAAATTGTTTAACAAGTTTTCTTTGCACCTTTTTAGCTTTTTTATAGTAAGCATCGTAGTATCCACTAGATAAAACATAGTTTCCTAACATAATTCTTCTTTTAACTTCTTTACCAAATCCGTAGGAACGGTTTTGTAAATATAAATCGTTTAGGTTTTTAGGTGTTTCAATGCTGTATCCGTATTTAACACCATCAAAACGGGATAGGTTACTAGCTGCTTCGGCAGAACTTAAAACATAGTAACAAGCCAAAGCACTTTTAAATAGTGGAATGCTTAATTCAACAATTTCGGCACCTTTACTTTCGTAAAATTCTTTAACTTTTAAAATGTGTTCTTTTACTTCTTCATCTAGTCCTTCACCAAAACATTCTTTTGGCATACCAATTTTAATTCCTTTAACCGAACCTGTAAACGATTGCATATAGTCAACCTTTTCTCTTGGTAAACTAGTTTCTTCTTTTTCATCGTAACCACTTAAAACCGAAAGCATTAAAGCAGAATCTTTAACAGTTTTTGTAACAGGCCCTGCTTGGTCTAGTGAACTAGCAAAAGCAACAATTCCGTATCGGGAAACTAAACCGTAGGTTGGCTTTAAACCAACAACACCACATAAACTGCTTGGTTGTCTAACCGAACCACCTGTGTCGGTTCCAACACTAGCAAAACCAATGTTTGCAGCAACTGCACAAGCAGAGCCACCACTGCTTCCCCCCGGAACACATTCTGGGTTGTGAGGGTTTAATGTCTTTTTAAAGGCAGAGTTCTCGGTAGTTGAACCCATGGCAAATTCGTCCATGTTATTTTTACCAATAATAATAGCAAAATTTTTTTCTAGTTTTTCAACAATTGTTGCATTATATGGTGCAACAAAGTTTTCTAAAAATTTACTAGAACAGGTTGTGTTTTTGCCAACCATATTAATATTGTCTTTAATGGTGATAGGAACACCAGCAAGTAAAGGAAGTTCTTTTCCTGCTTTAAACATTTCATCAATTTCTTCTGCTTTTTTTAGGGCATCTTCTTTAAACAGAGTGGTTAGTGCACCTAAAAATTCTTTTTCTTCGGCAACAGCTATTGCTTGTTTTGTTAATTCAACACTAGTAACTTTGCCTTCTCTTAATAATTTGGCAACTTCTAAAATACTTAATTTTGTGTAATCCATTTTTATTCTCCTTATTCAACCACTTGTGGAACACTAAATCCACCGTTTCGTTTTTTAGGAGCATTCTTAATTGCTTCACTTTGAGGAAGAGATGGTTTAACTAAATCTTCTCTTAAATCGTCAAAAGCAATATAAGAAGGTTTGTCGGTTACATCAGAAGTGTCAACTTGTTGTAAAGTGTTAACATATCCAACAACTGCACTAAGGTCGGTAACAAGTTGTTCGGTTTCTTCATCAGTAAATTCTAACTTTGAAAGTTTTGCAACATGCAAAACATCTTTTTTGGTTATCATACTTTCTCCTTGTAAAACTAATAGTTTTTGTTTTTTTAAGTATTAACTGTTTAACTATATCACATCAAAGTTTTTGTTGTCTAACAAAAATAAATTTGCAGTAATAACTTTTGTTGTTGTAAAAAAAATAACACTTAACTTGGGTTTGCCAAATTAAGCATTATTTGTTGTTTTTGCTATAAAAAAGGAAACCCATTAATTAATGTGTTAAATTGTTATTATTGTTATTATTATTGTTAACAACATATAACATTTGGTTTTCTTCCTTTTGGTTAATACTTTTAAACTAATCTTATATTAGCACTTAATTTAAAAAAATGCAACCCTTAAACTTTTTTTGGTTGCTTTCTTTCGCTATTTTTTACATTTTATTTAATTAATTGTTTAAAATTTAATAAAAAATGCCCTTTAAGGTAAAACCTTTTCGGGCGACGGTGGTTACACAATGTAACCTTGATATGTTATTAATAACAAAATAAAAATATTTTAATTATTCTGGTAATTTACAAACTGAAATCCATTTTGTGTACCCAGAATATTTTTCAAGTTCGTTTAGTGTTAGTTCAATTGCACTGTTGCTACTTCCACAGGCAGGGAAAACTGTTTCAAACCTTTTTAAGCTATCATCTAAATAAACTGTAACATTAGGATTAATAGCAAATGGGCAAACACCACCAACAGCATGTCCAATTAAATTTTCAACTTCGCTAAATTCTAACATTTTTGCTTTTACAGCAAATTCTGTTTTATATTTTTGATTATCAATTTTTGCATCACCTGCACAAACAATTAAAATAGGTTGTTCGTTTACCATAAAGGAAAGTGTTTTTGCAATTCGGCAAGGTTCGCAACCAAGTGCTTCGGCAGCTAGTAAAACAGTTGCACTTGAAACGGTAAATTCTTTAATTCTATGTTCCATATTATATTGTTTAAAAAATTGTTTAACTTTTTCAATTGCCATAAATTTCTCCTAAAATAATAAGCTAACAACTGTAATTAAGTATCCTAAAACAACCGAACTAGCATATAAAATTGATATAACAGTTAAATTTTGTTTAATGTTTTTGTTTTGTTTAAATAAAACAGCAAGTCCAATTCCGGCATTAACACATAGTCCTGCAACAGCAGAGCCAAAAGTTATTCCGTTAATCATAAATAATTGTGTAATTAAAACCGAACTAGCACAATTTGGTATTAAACCAATAAGTGGAACAATTAATGGTTGCAACCAAACAACATTTTGCATAAAGTTTGTAATTGCTTCTTCACCTAAAAAGTGAATTAAAATTTCTAAAACTGCATTAACGACAAAAATATAAGCAAAAATTTTTAAACTGTGAATAAGTGGGTGAACAAAAAATCTTTTTAAATTGTTTCTGTGTTCGTTAACTTCGTGTCCACAACAACCACTAATTAGTTCTTCGTGTTCGTGTTCGTCTTCGCTATGGTCGTGTTCTTTGTGGTCGGGGTGGCTAATATGCTTGTCAGTAACAACTTCTACAACTGTTTTTTTACGGTAAATAAAGTTTGAAATAATATCTACTGCATAGCCAACAATTAAAGCATAAATAAACTTAATTAATAAAATAGGAAAAATTAAATATGCTTGACTTGGGTTAGATAGAATAATAGGTATTGCTTCATCTGATGTGGCAATAAAAATGGCAAGCATTGTGCCCATTTTTATATATCGTTTGCTATATAAATCACTAGCAACCACCGAAAAACCACATTGTGGAATTAAACCTAAACCTGCTCCAACAACTGTTGCATATTTTCCGTTTGTGTATTTAACAAATTGTTTTGATGTGCTTACTTTTTCTTCAACTAATTCAATTACAACATATAAAATTATTAGAAAAGGTAAAACTTTTAACGAATCAAGTAAAGCATGTAATAAAGAATGTAACATAACAAAAATAGTATATCCTTTTTTTTAACTATCTGCAATTTATAATATTAAAATGCACTGTAAAATTTATCATATATTCCAAAATTTGTAAATAAATACTTATCTTCTTTTGAATAATTAAATTAAATATTTAACAAACTAAAATTAATTAAGGGGGTTTTATGGAAGCGAGTTATAAAAAAATATTATTAAATATTGCCTATTATTCGTTGGCTGTGTTAACAATTGCTGTTACAATTTGGTTTATGTTTATTATGAGAGCCATGGGAATTATTGAATATCAAAGGGTTGTTTACACAATTTGGGCAATTTTAGTAATTCCGGTTGTTGTTTTTGAAATTATAGCAACCTGCCGAATTTACAGTTTAAAATATTTAGTGGGATTAATTGTTGCAGCTATGACATTTTTATGTTTGCTAGTGGGTATTATTGTTTATGCCGGTATGAGCATTGACGGCTTAGTTCCTTTTTATGCCTTAACAAGGTTTTATGCTGTTGTTGGGTTTAGTGTTGGTTTAGCCATTATGCAAATAACTTTGTTTTGTGCAGGAAATAATTTAATAAAATTAAAAGAAGAAAACATTTAAAACAGCAGTAATATGCTGTTTTTTTGTTAATAATTAACTTTTTTATTTTTATAAATGTTGATATAATAAAGTTATGATTAACTATAATCAAGAAATGGAAAATTTAATAAAGGATTTTAACGGTAATAAAACACTACTTTTACATAGTTGTTGTGGTCCTTGTTCAACAGCAGTTATAACAAGGTTAAAGGAACATTTTGATATTACTGTTTTTTTCTATAACCCTTGTTTATATCCAAACAGTGAATATGAAAAACGATTAAACGAACAAGTTAAGTTTATAAACCAACTTAATAAGGAAGAAAACCGTAACATTAAAATTGTTATACCAGAATATAAACCTGAAAGTTTTTACGAATCTGTTAAATCGGTTGAAAACTACAATAAATTGCCCGAAGGTGGTGCAAGGTGTTACGAATGTTATAAGGACCGTTTAAAACAAACAGCTGTGTTTGCAAAACAAAACGGGTTTGATTATTTTTGCACAACTTTATCAGTTAGCCCTTATAAGCATAGTAGTTGGTTAAATGAAATAGGTTTAAAACTTCAAGCCGAATTAGCCGTTAATTATTTGGTGGCGGATTTTAAAAAGAAAGAAGGATATAAGTTAAGTCAAACATTAAGCCGAAAATATGATTTATATAGGCAAAAATATTGTGGCTGTGTTTATTCTTTTAATTCAATGCAAGAGTATTTAAAACAATTAGAAAATAATGAATAGGTAAATAAACTATGAAAAATTTGGAATGTAAATATTTTAATATTTGTGGTGGTTGTTCGCTTTTAAATGTTGAATATGAAAAACAATTAAAACAAAAACAACAACAAGTTGAAGATTGTTTAAAGGAATTTGGAATTAATGCAAAAGTAGATAAAACAGTTGGAATGTTTTACCCATATAAATATCGCAATAAAGTACATTTAGCAATTAGAGATGTTAAAGGTAAGGCACAAGTTGGTTTCTTTGAAGAAAACAGCAATAAAATTGTTGATGTTGACGATTGTTTGTTGCACGATAGTTGGGTTAAAAAACTAATTAACACCACAAAAGAATTTATTGCCAGATTTAAAATTAGTCCATACAACAAACGAAAAGAGATGGGGACTTTAAAGTATGTTGTTGCTAGGTGTTTAGGCGAAGAAATTATGGTTACAATGGTTGTAACAAATCATAACTTTGCTGGTAGGGAATGGTTTTACGAAGAACTTTGCAAACAATTTAAAAAGGTTAGTTTTTATGTGAATGTTAACACCCGAACAGACAATGCTGTGTTTGAAGATAAAAACTTTTCACATAAATTTGGTTTTAAAAAATTAAGGGGCGAAATGTTGGGTGTTAAATTTGAATTGTCACCAAATTCATTTTTTCAAATCAACACACAAATCACCGAAAAAATTTATAAACGAATTTTTGAAAGTTTAAACTTAAACGATAGGTCGGTAGTGCTTGATTTATATTCGGGCATAGGAATTACAAGTTTGATTTTTGCAAAAAATGGTGCAAAGGTTGTTTCTATTGAATCTGTGCCAGAAGCAGTTAACGATGCTAAAAATTTAATTAAACTAAATAAATGTGAAAATCAAATTACACCACTACTTGGTAAATGTGAAAATTTAATTAACCGAATTAATTATAAAAAACTATATAAGGAAAATGGTGTAGTTTCGGTTTTCCTAGACCCACCTAGAATAGGTGCACAAGTAACAGTGCTAGAAGAAATTAATAAACTAAATCCATATAAGTTGGTTTATTTAAGTTGTAATCCTAAAACACTTGCAAGGGATTTAAAAGTGTTAACCAATTATGGTTTTAAAATTGAAACCGTTACTCCGTTTGATATGTTTCCACACACAGCCCATGTTGAAACCTTGGTTGTGTTAAGCAAACTGTAAGGGGTTTAATATGGATAGCAATTTAAAATATGATTCATTAACAGATGCCGAAAAAGTTGAATTAATTAAATCATATCCTATTCAACTTTATAAAGGCGAAGAGTTAATTAAACTATACTATTCTGCCGATAACAAAAAAAGATTGTTGGTTTTAAAAAATGCAAGAAATTTATACTATTATGTAACCGAAGATTTAATTATTTTTAATAAGGAACAATTTGTAAAATTTAACGAAGGTTTTCCAGATGTTTTGTTTGGTGGTTATCAACAACAAGATAATGGTTACGGTTATAGTGTGTTTGAGTCGGCCGATCATTTACTTAATGAAATTAAAGAACAATTAGAGTTTTTAATTGAAACACAAATTAATTAATAAAAAATAAAAGCAGTAAATAATTACTGCTTTTTTATTTTAAATATATACTTTGTGTCAAAAACCACACAGTTTTAAACAATTACATACACTTTTTTAAAATTGAAACAATATCGCTTCTTGTAAATTGTTTTGGATTTATTGCTGCTGCACCATCATTTATTGCACCGTTTCCAATATCATTTAAGTTTTCTTCGGTGATGCCATAGTCGGTTAATTTAACACTAAATCCTGTTTGCTTTGAAAGCATTTCAATAAACTCTGTTACTTCTTTAATAAAAGTTTTACTTCTTAAATTTTCTTCTACCGAACAGTAAAATTCAGGGCCTTTAAAGTAAAGTAGAAGTTCGCTGTAAACATCTTTTAAAACAGGTTCGTTAAACTCTAAACATTTAGGTAATAAAAGTGCCATAGCATTACCGTGTGGAACTTTGTAACTGCCCAAAGCATGACCTATTGCATGAACTATTCCCACCATAGAATTTGAGAATGCAATTCCTGCTAGTGTTGATGCAATTAGCAGGTTTAATTTATATTCATCTTTTTTAGGATTGTTAACTGCTAAAAATAAGTTTTCAGAAATTAATTTGATGGCTGAAATTGCAAAACCGGAGCTTACAGGATTTTGTTGTAAACAGCTATATGCTTCAACAACATGAGTAAATGCATCTAAACTTGTTGTTGCAACAAGTTTAGGTGGTAATGTTGAAATAACAACAGGGTCTAGTATTGCAACATCTGGTAAAAGGGCAGGACTAATATATTCCATTTTAACATGTGTTTCGTGGTTTTTAATTACAGCAACTGTTGTGCATTCGCTTCCTGTTCCACAGGTTGTTGGAATAACCACAAACGGAATTGTTTTACCCTTTGGTAAAATTTCATTTCCTTCAAGTTTTAAAATGTCGTTTGTTTCTTGGCTTAAAACAAGTTTAACACCTTTTGCCGTGTCAATAACACTTCCACCACCAAGGGCAATAATGCTGTCAGCACCAAGTTTAGTATATAGTTCAACAATGTCGTTAATGGTTTTTGTTGATGAGTCGGTTGGAATATCGTAAAACAAACGGCTTACATCAACTTTGTTTTTTGATAATATTTTTAGAACGGTTTTAACAGTTCCAACTTTTTCAAGGCCAGCATCACTTAAAATAAGTGGTTTGCTTGAATTAAAATATTCTAGTTCGTGTTTAATGTTGCAAATAGCATTTTCGCCCGAACATATTTTAACAGGGCTAAAAAATTCAAAATATTTTGTTTTCATTATTTGCCTCCAAATAAAAGGTTAATATAAAATTTACATTTGTTTGTTTCAAGTTGTGGTAATGGTGTAAATAATTTAGTTGTTATAAATTTAGGAAATAGGTAAGTTTCAATTGTGTTAACAATTCTGGTTACTGCCATGGCATTGTTAATGTTTCCGTAAATTTTAATTCGGTGTTCACAAAAAGCAGTTGCTAAACTGCATTTTCCAAGTAGGCAGTTTATTGCTGATTTTTCATCTTTAAATTCAACCAACAAATCGGCTGTTTTCGGAATTTCCTTTAAAACTATTATGTCGTTATTTTTGCACACTGCTGCAACCGAAATGTTATTAGGTAAAACAGTAATTTTAATAATATAGTTTTCTGGTAAGCATTTAAAATCGGTTAAAACAGAACTATCTAGTTTTATTCCAACCTTTATTGCTCTCATTAAAAGTTTAAGTATTAATTTAATCATTGTTGGTCCTTTTAATTTTTATTTACAGTTAAAGTATATATTAAAAATTTTTTTAATCCAAATTTCTTTCAACTAAAAGTAAACATAATGTTAAAAATTGTTAGTATTTTTTTTGTTTCGTGTTAAAATTAAAAAAATAAAAAGGAGAAAAATTTATGGCAGTACAAATTTCTTTATGTGCACTATCAATTTTGGCAACCGTACTATTTTTAATAGTAAGAGTTAAAACCGGTGGTGTATGGGGTATTATTACTAAAACATTTGCAAGTTTTTGTTTTGTAATTTATGCATTGTTTAGTTTAACCCAAATTAATTGGTTTAATGAAGGTTCTGTATTTATTTTAGCTGGTTTAGTTTGTGGATTAATAGGCGATATTATTTTAGATTTAAAGGTTGTTTATCCGGAAAGTAACGATGCTTATTTAAATACAGGTATGGCAGCATTTGGAATTGGTCATGTACTATATTTAGTTGGAACAATTTTAATTGCAAACCCTGTTGTTAACCTACTTGCACCAATTTTAGTTGCTGTTGGAGCTGGATTAGTTTTAACACCTGTAACAATTTTCGCAAGCAAAAAAATGGGAATTGATTTTGGTAAATTCTTCTGGCAAGCAGTTTCTTATTCTTTCATTTTAACATTTATGAGTGCTTTCACAATTTACTTAGCTGTTTTACAACTTGAATTTATTGTTCTTGCAGGTGGTTTAACATTATTCTTATTAAGCGATCTTGTGTTAAGTTTACAATATTTTGGTGGAAAACAATCAGATAAGTTCTTAATTGTTGTAAATCATTCACTATATTATGCTGCTCAAATTTTAATTGCAACCTTCCTATATTTGTTTTAATATAGGTTTAATAAACTGCTAAATTATTAGCAGTTTTTTTATTATAAAAAACAAAAAGCAGATATAGTTTATCTGCTTTTTTCAACATCTTCTTTGTTCATAATTAATTTGCCACGATTTAATACAATCATATATTTTGTTAAAGGAACATCAATAACATCAAAACCTTCTATTGCAGCCACAATTGCAAGGTCTTCCGAAATTAATGAAATAAGTTTTTCCTTAATTTTTGGAGAAACAGTTTTATCTTCTCCAATTTCCTTTTTAACTTTTTCGCAAAGTTGTCTTAATGCCTTAAATTCAATTACTTTTGAATCTCTTCTAACAAGGGCTCTAATAACTTGACCTTGGTTATAGGATTTTGCATATTCGGCTAAAACTTCGTTTGGTAAATCTTTTGGCATATGAATATATCTTTCAGCCCTTGCTTTTGCCGAAGTGTCGCCATGCCTTCCGTCAGGGCAGGTGTTACCATACATAAAATATATTCCGTTGCAATAAATTCCTTTACCAACAAACATATCGGGGTTGGTTGCAAAATCAACTATTGCATCATCTTTTCTAACACCCCTGTAAATTTCAGATAATCCACTTTTAACAAGTAAGGAAAATTCCTTGTCGCTAACCTGTGTTGGAAGCATGGAAAATCCTTGTTCTGTTAAAAACTTTGTTAAAACAGGGTCAGGTGTGCCAACAGCTCTAACATTTCGTTTTGTACTTTCAATAACTTCGCTAAAATTAGGTGAAGTAACAGCATCAAAAATTGCTTGTGACGAAAGTAATCCGTTAGCTTTTGATTGTCTATAAACAGTATTAATTTGTTTAAGTGTTGGTTGAATTTTTTTTGTTTCCATATTTTTATATTATCAAATAAATTTTTAATTTTCAATAGGGAAATTTAAATATTTTTAATAAATTTTTAATTACAAACAAAAACAAAAAGATGACTAGATTTTAGCCATCTTTTTTTGATTGTTTTTTCTATTTCCAAAAGCTATTAATAAACGGAATTAATGCCATAACAAAAGCTTCGGTTGTTAAATCAATTCGGGTAATGTGTTCTTTTGTAAGTAGGCCAATTCCACCTGTGGAACTTCTTAAATCGGTTTCGTTAAAAACTTTATCCATAACAACACCAAGAGTTTCTGTTTTAATTGATTCTACTAACTGATTAGGCACAGGGAAACTACCACTTGCACCTGTTCCCATTTCGCCATTAGCATTTTTAATTACTGCAATGTTAGTAATTGCCCAAAAACCTAGTTCGCTAGTTAAACCAGATTCCACCGATAAAAATAAATCAGCTGTAATGTTGTTTTCTTTTGCATAATTAATAAGGTTATTAACTCTGTTAACTGCACCGTTATAGGTTTCAATTCCAACAGGTTGTTCGCTAACATTAGATTCAATTTTAACACCTTCAATTTCAAAATTATCAAAGTATTTTTCTAATGCCCTTTTTGCTCCTTCAATTTTGCCTGGATTTTTTGTTCCAATTAGTACTTTCATTTTTATTTCCTCCTAAAAAATGTTTTGTTTTTTTTGGCTGTAAATAAAAAATCTTCTTAAGAATAAACAATAAAACAGCCAATTTGTTTTGTTGTCCATTCATAAGAAGATCTGAAAGATATTCCCATTTTATATATAATCCGGAATGGTTTGAAGGGATTACAATTACATTATATATTTACAGAGTTGCATTGTCAATAGGTTTATTTTTTTCTTTCCTTTTTTCATAAAAGTAAATTGAAATGGTGTAGACACTTGAAATAATAACACCAAGGTTAAATAGCAATATAATTGAATTTAATGTTATGGTCCAAACACCAAACAAATATAAAATTAAAGCAGTGCAATAAACCAAAATGTTTGTTAAAATGCTTTGAATTAAAATGTGGTGTAGTTTTCCTGTTGACATAAAGTAGGATTCTATGCAGGAGTCAATTACAAAAATTAAATAACAAGGGAACAATTTTAGTAAAACCATAAAGTAGTCCATTGTGTTAGGCAGGTTGTAAATAAATTTAAACACTAGTAATGAAACGGGTAACATAACTATCATAAAAGCCATTAAAATAAAAGAATTAATAAAGTATGGTTTAAGGTTGTTGTTTCCATTTGAAACTTCTTGTTTGATAATTCCACTTTGTGCAATAACGGGAATTAACATTACCGACCAAATATAGTCATTTGCAACAAAATATAAATCTTGATTATCTAAAATGTTTAGGAATACTAAAATAACAAAGTAATATACAGCATTTCTAATTAAAGTTTCCATTAAAGAAAATAAAAATAACTTTAAATATTCTTTTGTGTTTAGTTGTTGTTTAGTTTTTTTTGCTTTTAATAAAGGAATTATTAAATAAGCAATTGCAATTATGTTTATAATAAGTTCAGTGATGGCAATTCCGTTAACACCTAATCCAAGTGTGAATTTAGGAACTAAAACAATAAATAAAATTGTTGTTATAACCGATTTAATTGCCAAATAAACGGCAAGTTTTTTAGTTTCTTTGCTAATAACACTACAAGTGTAAAGATACTTTGAAATTGTGTTAAAACCACAAGCAACAATATATATTTTAAAAAATTCCATTGTGCTATTAAATATGTAATTTGGCACTTTTGAAACTTTTAAAATTGAATTATTAAGTATCAATAGTAAAGCCGTAAAAAGTATTGTTGCAACAGTGTAAAAAATTAAAAATCTGCTAATTATATAATTTTTTTCGTTGTCGTTTTCAATGTTGTTTTTTGATAATATTTTGTAAAGTGGGTTTAATATTGATTCTTCAAAAACTTTAAAAATAATTCCAATTAAAGTAATCTGACCTAAAATTTTTAAGGCATTTTCAAAACCAGATAAAAAGGCAAATTCTAATATTTTCCAAAGAAGTGGCAAAAAACCAACACCTATTAAAATCAGATATTCTTTGTTATATATTTTCTTAAAAAAATTCACCTTTGTCATGCTTTATTTATAGCATAATTGCCACCATAAAACAAATAAAAAATTGCCATTAAACTTCTTGGTTTAATAGCAACTTTAAAGGAATTATTTAATTGTTTCTTTTAATTCTAAATAAATTTGTTCAACTTTTTCTTCGTTGCCCTCAATTGCAACTACTTGCATAATTTGTGGTTTTGTGTAACTATCAATTTCAAAAATTACATCGTCTTTTTGGTAAACAAATCTGGTTCGGTGGTTGTCGCTTTTCAAAATAAAATCGGTAACATTTAAAATTGATAAAATAATATCTTTGTTTTCTTCGGTTACCAGCATTGGTATAGATTCTTTTGAAACTTTTAAATCTGCATTGGATTTTTCCACATTTTTATAGTCAAATAAAACTGTGGTTTTATTGTTAACAGTTTCGGTTGTAATTCTAGCAATTATGTGTGGGTTATGTTTGCATTCATAAACAACTCTGTTTTGCTTTACCTTGCTTAATAACTCATATCCATTTTCTTCGCAATATTTTAAATAAGGTTCAATGTTTTCAACATTAAAACTTCTTTCATATTCAATAGCCATTTATATGTTCTCCTTTACAAAGTTATTATAACTATTAAGATATTGTTGTTGCAATCAAATTGTGTTGATAAATATAAACTAAAAATTGTAAACCTTGCAAAATTTAAAACTTTTAATAGGAAGTAATATTGTTTTGTGATATTATAATTATAGTACAATGAAAGATTTTTAAAAGGAAAAAATATGGCGGGAAAATCATGTGATATATGTGGTCAACCATCGGGTATGTATCCACTATGTAAAAAACATTTAGAAATGAAACAACAAGGAACTGTTGTTAAAAACGAAGAAAATGGAAAGTGGGAAATTGTAAAAAACACTGAAACACAGCAATCAAATAAAAAACAATATAGTTGGGACAAATGTATTATTTGCGGTAATAAGCCAGGAGAGTTTGGTTGGAAATACTTGTGTGATGATTGTTACAGTCAAGTTCTTGAATATACTAGGGAACTTGATAAAAATATGACAATTAATCAGTTTAAAGATTATTATTTTAACTTAAAAACTAACATATATAAAATGACAGGATTTGAAAAATTTATAAAACCAAACTGCCAAAAATTGATTGCTCTTGCAAAAGGTAATGATAGATATAATAATAACGATGAGTTGTTAAAAAAAGTTGAAAAAGATGTAACTGAATTAATAAATAAAAAGAAAGATAAAGATTTTATAAAAGAAGAAATCAAAATTATTGAACATAACGAAAAAGTTCAAAAAAGAGAATATAGGAGCCAAGATGGACATTTTTTAGATTCTCAAATTGAAGTTCAAATTGATGATTTGTTATGGCAAAGAAACATAGTTCATGCTGTTCATTATCCTGTATTTGATATTACTGAAAGAAATGTTTATTGTGATTGGTATATTCCTGTTATAAATAATAAGGGTATATATATTGAACTTTGGGGTATGGATAAGAAGGATTAT
>JAZNIS010000096.1:0-7627 GCA_045577635.1 Clostridia bacterium | reverse complement strand
TGGAATTTTTAAAATCTGTTGTTTATCAATATTTAAAATATACAGGTAAAAATGTTGATGACGAAGGAATAATTAAAAATCCAGAATTGCCTTACACCAATTCAGAAGTTAAGGATAACTTTTTAAAATATTATAAAAAGTCAAAAGAAGGCCCACCAAAAGAAGAAAATGCTTATCATATTGAAGGAACACATTATGATCATGGTGTGGGTGTTATTATTGGCACTGCAAGTGTTTCAGAATTAAAAAAATTAGCAAAAAAATATGATGTTACTTTAACAACATATTTATGTGCTTTGTTTAGTTATGCTGCTTATTTAGATGCTTATAATCCGGAAAAACCAATTAAAAATCCTATTAAGTTGTTTGTTCCGGTTAATATGAGAAAAATCTTTAAAGATGAAACAATGCGAAATTTTGCTGGCTACATTAGGTTAAACACCTATTTTAAACCAGAAATAACACTAGACGATATTATTTTAGATTATAAGCAACAAATGGCTGAAAAGGTTACTAAAGAATATTTAACAAAGGCAAGTAATGCTAATGTTAAAATGGAACGAAATGTATTTTTGCGAATTACACCATTATTTATTAAAAATATTGCCATGAAAATTGGTTATAACATTTTGGGTGATAACATTCAAACTGTTAGTGTTAGTAATTTAGGGGTAGTAAACTTTCCTAAATCAATGGAAAAATATATTGAAAATGTTGGCTTTGATTTGGGTGCAAGTTATTTAATAACAAAAAACCTTGGGGTTGCTTCCTATAAAGATAAAATTAATTTAAGTTTTTCAAGCAGTGTTGTTGAAACAGGTTTAGAACAAAAATTCTTTAAACTTTTAACCGATCAAGGTTGTAAAATTGAAGTAGTTAGTAATTATTGGGAGAAGTAATATGAAAAAATGTGAAAACTGTAATGTAACAGTAAAAACTTATCATAATACCTGCCCACTTTGTAATAGACAACTTGAAAATGTTGACAACAAAAAAACTCAAGGGGCAGATCCGTTTACCCCTTACGAAAAAGTAATTAAAGTTAAATCAAGTGAAGTTTTATATAAAATATTTTTGTTTATTTCAATTGTGTCTTCGGCTGTGTGCTTAACAGTTAATTTAATGACAAGTTTTTTACCATTTTGGAGTTTAATTGTTATTATAGGAATTATTTATTGTTGGGTGTTGGTTGTTCACACAATTTTAAGCAGAAGAAGTATTTTTGAAAAAATATTTTTACAGGTGGGAATTATTGTTGCTTTACTATTCGTTTGCGAATGGGTATCTAGTAGTGATAAGTGGATGGTTAACTATGTTATTCCATCAATATCTATGCTTGTGATTTTAGTGATGTTTATTTTGTCTCAATCACTAAAATATCACAAAGGTCTTTTAGCATTTTTTATTATAACATGTATTTTAACTGCATTGTCGGGAATATTGTTATTGTGTAATGTTCCAGATTTTAAATTGTTAAATGTTATTACTGTTTTATCTGGTGGTAGTGGAATTGTTGGAATGTTGTTGTTTAGTGGTAGTGCACTAAAAACAGAGTTTAGTAAAAAATTTCATGTGTAGGAGAATTATGGAAAGGCAAGAAGTTGAAATTAAATATACTTGGGATCTCGGTAAGTTTTATAAATCTAATGAGGATTGGTATGCCGATTTTGAAAAGGTTAAAACTTATGTTGGTAAATTTAAAAAGTTTAAAGGAAAACTAAATAACAAACAAGAACTTATAAACTATTTAGCATTAAGCAAAGAATATGATTTGCTGGTTAATAAACTATATATGTATTGTTCAAATAGTTTAAACATTGAATTGAGCAATAAAACATTTAATGAAATGACAAATCAAATAATTGCAATTTCAACACAAATTGATGCAGAAGATAGTTTTAGTGAGCCAGAACTTTTAAGTTATAGTGATGAATATTTAAAAGAACTTGCCAGCGATGTGCAACTTGTAAATTATAAATTTTACTTTGAAAATTTATTAAGAGATAAGAAACATATTTTAAGTGAAAAAGAAGAAAAACTGTTAAGTGGAGTTCATGCTTTTGCTGGTGATTCTAGTGATGTTTTTGATAGCTTAACTAATGTGGATTTTAAGTTTGACGACATTTTAGATTGTGAAGGAAATAAGCATGAGTTAACCGATGCAAACTATTCGGTTCACCTAAAAAGTAAAGATAGGGTTTTGAGGAAAAATGCTTTTGAAACATTTTTTAACAAGTACAAATCTTTTAATAACACTATTTCAACAAACTATATTTCCAACCTAAAAGCTGATAACTTTTTTAGTACTGCTCGCAACTTTAATAACACCTTTGAAGCAGCACTATATTCAACAAACATTAGTAAAGAATTGTATGAAAAATTAAAAGAACAAGTTAATAAAAATATATATTTAAATGAAGAATATTTTAATTTGAGAAAAACTGCATTAGGGTTAGATATGTTAACATACTACGATTTAAATGTCAGTATGTGTGCAGATTATGACAGAAAGTTCACTTTTGATGAAGCAAAAGAAATTGTGCTTGAAGCATTAAAACCGTTAGGTGAAGATTATGTGAACAATGTTAAACTTGCATTTAGTGAAAGATGGATTGATGTTTATCCAACCAAAGATAAAAGAAGTGGTGGATATCAAAGTGATATGTATGGCATAAGCCCTGTAATTCTTTTAAACTATGTTGGAACTGTTAATGATGTGTTTACTTTGGCACACGAACTTGGCCATGCAATGCATAGCTGTAAGTCACATAAAGCACAACCATATGAAACTGCCGATTACACAATTTTCCTTGCTGAAATAGCAAGCACTTTTAATGAAGTTTTGCTTAATAAATATTTTTTAGATAATGCAAAAACCGAACAAGAAAAACTATACTTTTTAGATAAGTATTTTCAATTGTTTAATGGTACTGTGTTTAGACAAATGCAATATTCGGAATTTGAGGAATTTGCACATTCGCTAGTTGCAAACAACGAACCTATTAGTAAAGAAATTTTAAATGATTATTATTTTGAGTTAAACAAAAAATATAATCCTGGTGTTAATAATGATGAACTTAAAAAATATCATTGGAGCATAGTTCCACACTTTTATTCAAGCTTTTATGTTTACAAATATGCAACAGGTTTAATTGCTGCTGTAAGTTTGGCTAAAAAAGTTTTAACCGGAAGTAAAGTGGAACTTGAAAACTACTTTAAATTTTTAAGTGCTGGGGGTTCTGATTATTCAACAAACATTTTAAAATCTGCTGGTGTTGATTTAGAAACAAACGAACCATATGAACTAGCATTTAAAGAACTTGAAACAATTGTTAATCAAATTAAGGAAATTGTAAACAAATAAAAAGAACACTGTTATTGTGTTCTTTTTTGCTTGTTTTGGGGTTTTTTATGTAAAATGTTTATTTGTGTGTTTGACACAATTGTTAAAATTTGTCTATAATTAAGTGTATATAATAAATTATAGTTAATTTAAATTTGACTTTAATGGAGAAACTGTAATGGAAAAATTAAAAATAGGTATTGTGGGTGCAGGTGCTGTTGGTGGTGTAATTTGTGCTATGCTTGCCGAAAAAGGGTATGATGTTGAAGTTGCAAAACGATATAATTCCGATATCATGCTTGATGGTTACACAGGATTAGAAATAACAGGATTATTTGGTAACAGAAATATTTTAGTTAAAGCAGTTAATGGTGTAGATGCTTTTACAACAAAAAAAGATGTTATCTTTGTTTTAACTCGTGCTTACGATGCTGCCGAAGTGGCAAAACAAGCTTTACCATATTTAACAGATGAAGGTATTATTATCAGCAGCCAAAATGTTATGAATGTTGAAGAAATGTTGCAAGTTGTTGGTGCTGATAGATTATTTGCTTTAATTATTAATTGGAGTGCAACCAGATTAAACAAAGCCAGAATGGAAGTTACAAAAGCTGGCAATATGATTATTGGTAATTTTGCAGATAGAAGCCAAAAATATTTGGAAATAATGCAAAGAATACTTTCAAATATTGCTCCAACTGATGTTTCGCACAACATTATTGGCGATATTTGGAGCCGTACAATTATTAATAGTTGTATTTCTTCTGTTGGTGCATTAACAGGTGTTAACCTTGGAAGAAATATGATGGTTCAATCTACTAACCGTATTTTTAAAAACATTATTTTTGAAAGTATGAATTTAGCAAAAAACCTTAATGTTGATGTTAAAAATTATGATGCATTAAATTATTATGAGTTTACAAATAATGGGTTTAAAGCATGGCGATACAGAAATGTAATGTTAAGAAGATTGAAAAAACAAAATGCTCATTTTGTTTCAAGTTGTCAAAGAGCTATTGAAAACAATCAAAAATGTGAAATTGATTATTTAAACGGATATTTTGTTAAACTTGGAAATAAATACAATATTGATGTTCCAACAAATAAAAGGGTTTACGATATGGTTAAGGAAGTTGAAAGTGGCGAAAGACATATGCTAATTGAAAACTTACTAGATTATTATTTAAGACACCCTAAAAAATATTTAAAAGTAATAAAAATTAAAAAGGAAGTATAAAATATGATTATTGATGATATTAAAAAAGCTAACACACAAGCCATGAAAGAAAAAAATCAAAATTTAAGAAACATTTATTCTGTTATTATTAACAAATATATGCAAGCTCAAATTGAAGCAAGATTACTTAAAAGTGAAGTTGGTGATGATGATATGATTAGAATTATCCAAAAAACAATTAAGGAACTTGACGAAGAAGCTGCCAACTATGAAAAAGTAGGAAATGCAGAAGAAGCTGATAAAATTTTAGCACAAAAAGAGGCAATTAAAGGATATCTTCCAAAAATGCTTACTTACGAAGAAATTCACGAAATTATTGCAAACTTACCAGATAAATCTATTCCAAGTGTTATGAGACACTTTAAAACACAATTTGGTAGCAGAGTAGATATGAAAATGGTTAGTGATGAATTAAAAAGATTTTAATTTGTTGCTAATTTAGCTTATATTATAGAATGAAATGGAAAATGAAAAATAAAAGGCCTAGTTTAACTAGGTCTTTTTTATTTTAAACTTAAACAAACCACTGTTTCAACATGGTGTGTTTGTGGAAACATATCGTAAGGTTCAACAAAGTTTATGTTGTAACTTTCTTTTAAGTATCCCAAATCTCTAGCAAGTGTTGCTGGCCCACAGGAAATGTAAATAATGTTTTTGGGTTTAACAGCTAAAATTGTATCAATAACTTCTTTGCTGCAACCTTTTCTTGGTGGGTCTAACACAATAAAGGAATAATCTTTAATGGTTTTTAGTTTTTCAGAAACATCTCCTAAAATGTTTGTTAAATTTGTTAGGTTGTTTTCTCTTTTTAGGGTTTCAGCATTTTCATGTGAACTAGCAACTATTTCAATTCCGTAAACATGTTTTGCTGTTTTGCAAAGCAAGCCACTTAAATATCCAGCACCACTAAAAGCATTAACAACAACTTCGTTTTTAATTAAATCTTGCACTCGTTTGTAAATTTGATTTGCAATAGTGGTGTTAACTTGCATAAAACTGTTTAAACTAATTTCATAATTTAAGTCATTATTAAAAAGTTTTATTGTTTTAATTCCGTATAGGTGTTTATAGTTGTCGGTTAAAATTACATTATTATTTAATTTGTTTATGTTAATCATTAATCCAAAGGTGGTAAAATTTTTGCTTAACAAGGAAACTAATTGTTCATAGTTTGGTAAACTCTTTCCGTTAACAACAACACAAACAAGAAGTTTATTATCTTCCATACGGCAAACTAAATGCTTTAATAAACCTTGTTTTGTTTGTTCGTTATAAACAGAAATGTTGTTTTCACAAATAAACTCATTAAATAAATCAATTATAGGTTTTGCCCAAGGTTGTTGAATGTGGCAATTTTCTATTTCAACAATTTCGTGGCTGTTTTCCTTATACATTCCAATAAAAGGTTTATCTTTAAATCCAATTGGAAAACTAAATTTATTACGGTAATAGTAAGGAACACTAGCATAACAAGGTTTCACTAAATTTTCAATGTTTAGTTTACCAACTTTTGTTAATGTGTTTTCAACAAGTTTTGTTTTAAAATTTAATGTTTCATCGTAAGATAAATGTTGTAAGTGGCAACCACCACATTTTTTAAAGTGTGGGCAGGTTGGTATGGCTCTGTGGTTGCTTGGTTTAATTATTTCGGTAATTTTGCCAACATAAAACTTTGATTTAGCATAAATAATGTGTATTTTAACTATTTCGCCTAAAAGTGCAAAAGGAACAAAAATAACAGCACCATCGTGCTTCGCAATTCCTTCTCCGTTAATGCCTAAATCAATTATTTCAACTGTTAAATCCATGTTTTTTGTAATCATAACTAAATTGTATATTAAATTTAAAAACCTGCCAACTAATTTGTTTTATTGTTTGGTTAAATTATTTTTATTTGCTAAAATGATAATACAAAAAATTATTCAGGTGAAAAATGGAAGAAAAAAATTTAGAAACTGCGAACAATGTAAATTCAGAAACTAAAACAAGCAAAATTAGTGCTGAAACAAAAGAAACTTTATGGCAATCGGTTAAGTTTACTTTGTTTTCACTTTCGGCTGGTATTATTCAAATAATATCTTTCACAATTTTAAGTTTGTTTGTGTTTAAGGATTCCGAAAACTTATTTGGTTGGTCACATTTAATTGCATTGTTGCTTTCGGTTATTTGGAATTTTACTTTTAACAGAAAATTCACTTTTAAAAGTGCAACAAATGTTCCTATTGCAATGTTAAAAGTTGCTGCTTTTTATGCAGTGTTTACACCTGCAACCGTTTTTGGTGGACAAGCACTAGCAAACATTGGCTGGAATGAGTTTTTAATTGAGGGTTTAATTATGGTGTTAAACTTTGTATTGGAATTTATTTATTGTAAATTTGTTGTTTATAGAGATAGTATTAACACATTGCCAGAAGTTAAAAAAGAAAAATAAAAAGATAACTTAAAAAAGTTATCTTTTTTTGTTTATAAAAACAAATTTCTATTACATCTGTTACAACCATTAAAATAACTACAATTGCAGTTAAAAAATGGGTTTTTGCAACAGCAACAATTATTATTACAACCGTTATTGCAATTATTATTACAACACATATTAAACTCCTAAAAATAATTTCTCCCTACTTTATTATAGTAAAAAACTTTATTTTGTGTTAATTTGCTACTATTAATTAAATTGATAAAATAATTTTTATATGATAAACTACTAATAGTGGAGATATGTTTTATGGAAGAAAATGTAATTCTAGAGTATTATAATAAAATTTTACATTTAAGGGGTGCTAAAAACTTTTTAAATGATATTATTTTAATAAATGATGTGTTAATTAATTATACCGAAGAATATGCTTATAGTGCTGTTAATTATTTAGCAACAAAATATCAAAAAGATATTGATAAACTAGGCAGATTAATGACAGGTATAATGGTTTTTGATAGGGCTAATTACCCAGAAAAAGATGAAGACGATTTAATGTTTGATTTAATGTATTTGCGAGATGCAATAATTGTTTTTGCTGCTGTTCATGTTGGGCTAGAAAAAACTTTAC
>JAZNIS010000095.1:0-2030 GCA_045577635.1 Clostridia bacterium | reverse complement strand
TTGAACTAATGCTTTGTTATTTACAATTGGAACTGTTTGTGTTTCTATAATTTTAAAATCTGCTAAATTTTGAAGATTATTTTCTGTTGTTAGTACATCATACAATGTTACTGTAACATTTAAACTTTCTTGATTTGTTGCTGTTCTTTGTAGGTTTTGATTTTTTTGATTTTGTAGATTAAAAGAAATTACTAAGGAACTGCTTTTTGGATTATTTGAACAGGAAAAAAATAGTAAAACAGATAAAAATGATAGTAATAATCTTATAAATTTTTTCATAAAAACTACCTCAGCCTTTAAAAAGTTTACTAAACAATTGTACCCCCCCCAATATATTTGTTAAATTAAGTATTTTTTTATTATTATAAAGAAATTTTTGGGATTTTGTACCAAATGCGCCCGAGAATTGAGCAGGCCAGCCTTTTGGCTGGAGTGCGTAGCACTGACCGTAAGGGAACTGCGAAATGCGACTATGCCTATGTACTTGGCGCCAAATCAAAAAATATCAATAAAACGCACATACTAGTAAGAAATGTCAAATTATGATAAAGTGTGTTTATGAAAAATGATGATTTAAAAGAAAATATTATGGGTACAATGCCCGTTGGAAGACTTTTGGTAAAAATTTCTCTTCCAATGATGATTTCAATGCTTGTTCAGGCGTTGTATAATATTGTAGACAGCATTTTTGTTGCTAAACTTTCTACTGATGCATTAACTGCTGTTTCGCTTGCTTTTCCTATTCAAAACTTAATGATTGCGGGGTCGGTTGGTACTGGTGTTGGTATTAACGCGCTTCTTTCTATGCGTCTTGGTCAAAAAAATGATAAGGCTGTTACTGCTACTGCCCTTAACGGTATTTTCTTATTTACTGTTACTTGTATTATTTTTATGATTTTGGGATTTTTTATTCCTGAATTTTATTTAAAAACTCAAACTTCAAACGCAAATATTGTTCAACTTGGAACTGATTATTTGCAAATTTGTATGATTGTTTCTTTTGGATTATTTGGTTCTATTTTGTTTGAAAGATTGTTGCAGGCTACTGGTTTAACTCAGTTATCTATGGTTTCTCAAATTACGGGTGCTGTTGTAAACACAATTTTGGACCCTATTATGATTTTTGGTTTATTGGGGTGTCCTGCTATGGGCATTAAAGGGGCTGCTTGGGCTACTGTAATTGGTCAAATTGCTGCTGCTTTTGTTTCTTTCTTCTATAATATTAGAAAGAACAAAGATATTAAGTTTTCAATTAAAGGTTTTAAACCTGATTTAATTATTATTCGTGATATTTATAAAGTTGGTGTGCCTTCTATTTTGCTTGGTTCTTTGGGCTCTGTTTTAACTTATTTGATTAATTTAATTTTGGGAGCTTTTTCTACTGTTGCAATTGCTGTTTATGGTGTTTATTTTAAATTGCAAAGTTTTATATTTATGCCTGTTTTTGGTTTGAATAACGGAATTGTTCCTATTGTTGCTTATAATTATGGGGCAAAATATAAAGATAGAATTATTAAGTCAATTAAACTTTGTACTTTTATTGCGCTTGCAATTATGATTGTTGGGTTGTTAATTTTTGTTTTGTTCCCTGTGCAGCTTTTGAATATGTTTACTCCTAACGAAGAAATGCTTAAAATTGGTGTTCCTGCATTAAGAATTATTGCGTTGCACTTCCCGCTTGCCGCGATTGGTATTACTTTTACATCGGTGTTTCAGGCGTTTGGGCGCGGGTTGTTGAGTATGGTTACTTCGTTTATGAGACAATTAATTGGACTTTTGCCTGCAGCTTGGCTTTTGTCTTTAACTGGCAACGTAAACAACATTTGGTGGGCTTTTCCTATTGCGGAAATGATTTCTTTAATTGCCTGTGTGTTCGCAATGAAAAATGTTTACAAAACACAAATAAAAACTTTGTAGCATTTTTTCGGTTGCAATCACTTTCCCTGGATTGCCACGATTTTCTTCAGAAAATCTCACAATGACGAATATATGTCATCCTCGGACTTGATCCGAGGATCTACCTTAAAAAA
>JAZNIS010000094.1:0-16963 GCA_045577635.1 Clostridia bacterium | reverse complement strand
GTAAACCAAATTTGTATTAACATTAATAAAAAACTTTATATTTTGCAACTTGATGTAAATAGTGGTGTAACCGAAACTGTTGAAGAAAACGGTGAGCCAATAGGAATTTCTTCCTACATAAGTCAGCAATTGTTTAACCTTATTGTTAACAGTTTAAAACAGGAAGGTTTTAAAGAAACAACATGGAAAGAAGTTGAACAAATTTAGTGGGGTAAAATATGAAAAAAGAAAAATTTAAAGATTTAAGAATTGTTGATAATTTTTATCAAACATCTTCATTTTTTCCAATGCCAACAATTTTAATTAGCACAGTTAGCGAAAGTGGGCAAACAAATGTGGGGGCATATTCGTTATGTTTTCCTTATTATATTGCTGGTAAGGATTATTATTCTATGCTTTTAGAATGCCGAAATAGTTCTAACACAGCACAAAACATTTTACGAACAAAAAAGGCAACTTTAAATTTCATTACAGATGACCGTAAATTTTTTAAAGAAGCTGTTAGGTTGGGTTTTCCAGGTGATACAACCGAAGAAAAAATGAAAAACTGTTTGTTTACTTTGGTTGATAGTGAAAATGGTGAAGATAGGCCACAAATTATTGAAGAAAGTTATCAGGTTTTTGAATGTACTTGGGACGATAGTTTGGAAGATGCTTACACCGACAAGCCAGGTAATTTAGAAGGTTATGAACCACCTTACAAAAACTTTAATGGTATTACTAGTAAGTTTGGTGCACATTTTATTTTGAAAATTGATAAAATTTTAATGAAAGAAAAATATTATAATTCAATCATTAATGGTGTAAACCGTAATAATTTTCCATCTGTTCCTGTTGACTATGGTTACAGAGATAGCACAAACTTTTGGTATTCTAAATTTAAAAAACCTATTGCTGAAAAAATTCCTGAAAAAGAAGGCGATGTTAAATCGGTTATGTATGCAGCCGATAGGATTGATAACGAAATAAAATTTACCGAAGCCGCTTGTGCAAAACTTGTAAAAATTCCTAGGGTATTTTTAAAAGCAGCTCTAACACAAATGGTAAATATTGCCAGAGAAGAAGGTATTAAGCTTATTGACGAAGCAGCTTTGGAAGTTATTAATGACAAACGAAGAAAAGAGAAAAAAGGCAAATAATGCCTTTTTTTCGTGCAAATAGCAGGGTTTTAAATAAGTTGACAAAATTGTTAATTTTTTATAAACTATTTAAAGAAAGGAATGTAATTATTACATCTGTGGTGGGGCGAAGCATATTTGTATATAAGTTTTGCAGATAACTAAAATATGTTCAGTCCTGTAGCAATATATTGCTTTCAAAGCTAAATTTCCTTTCTTTTTTTATGAGTATAATTAATAAGTTAATTTGTGAAAATGATTGGTTAGAATTTTTAAATTATAAAATAAATCAATCAAATTTATCTAAAATAGAACAAACGGAATTGGAAAATTTTGTTAACAACAAAAATTATTTGCCTGTTGCTGAAAAAATTGTTGAAGGTAAATATTTATTTTCTGTTCCTAAAAAAAATTTAATAAATAAAAGTGGTTCAACAAAAAAACGAGCTGTTTACACTTTTAACGAAACCGAAAATTATATTTTAAAGTTTATTGCCTATAACCTTTATAAGTATGATTATATTTTTGCACCAAACACTTATGCTTTCAGAAAGGGTAGGACTATTAAAACTGCTTTTTTAGGGTTGGCAAAATTAAAAAATATAAACAACTTATATTCTTATAAGGTTGATATTTCAAATTACTTTAATAGCATAAACATTAATAGGTTGCTAACAAAATTAAAAACTGTTTTTTATGATGATGAAAAACTGTTTAACTTTTTTAATTGTTTTTTAAATATTGATAAAGCTGAATGTGATGGCGAAATTATATCAGATTTAAACCATGGTGTTATGGCAGGTACAGCAACTTCAACAGTGCTTGCAAACATATATTTGGCAGATTTAGACAATTATTTTTATAATAATAACATTATTTATGCTAGATATTCTGATGACATTATTGTGTTTAGTGAAAGTTTAGAAGAATTAGAAAAGCATAAAAATTACATTTTAAACCATTTAAATTTGGTGGGGTTAACGGTTAACAGTCAAAAGGAGTGTTTAACTAAACCAAACGAAAAGTGGAGCTTTCTGGGTTTTGAATTTTTTAATGGAAACATTGATTTGTCGGGTGTTACTTTAAAGAAAATTAAAGATAAAATTAAGCGAAAAGCACATAGTTTATATAGGTGGAAAATTAAAAACAACAAATCCGATGAAGCTGTAATTAAGGTTATGATTAGGGTTTTTAATAATAAGTTTTTCAAAACAAAGAACACCAAAGATTTAACTTGGAGTAGGTGGTATTTTCCTGTTATTACCGAAACTAAATCGTTGCAAATTATTGATAAGTATTTAGTTTCTTATTTAAGATATTTATCAACAGGTAGGTTTACAAAATTAAACTATAATGTAAAATATGAAAACTTAAAAAATTATGGCTATTTAAGTTTGGTTAATCAGTATTATAAGTTTAAAGAAGGTAAAAAAGAAGAATAAAAAAAGAAGAAGTAAAACTTCTTCTTTATTTTTTAAAAACTTTATTTGAAATAAACTCAATAAATTCCGGAACAATTTGTTCTAATGGTTTATCGTTGCAAAAAACCAAATCGTAATTATAGTTTGCAACATCGTCATCAGAAGTGTTTCCGTAAACCTTTCCTTGAAGTTCTGCCCTAGGAGTAATTAACAAGGTTAAGGTTTTTGTTAATGAGTGCTTTAAAAATTTTTCAATTTCTTCTGGCTCTCTAATATGAACAAACATTAAATCAAAATCGCCATCAATAAAATATTGTTGTTCTTTCAATAAAAATTGAAGTGGATATTCATTATAGTTTGTCATAAGTCGCTTTAAATCAGATAAAAATTTTCGGGATTTATCTGTTTTATCGCCACTCCAACCACAATGGGTTGCAACTTCCTTTACAGGATCAATAGATGATTTATTGTGAACTTTGTAAGTTCCATTTAGGGCACTTATTAAGGAGTCCTTGCCGCAGCCACCAACTCCGTTTATAACAATTGTAACTTTTTCCATACCACAATTTTACTTGTTACAAATTATTAAATCAAGCAAATAAAATTATCCTAAACAGGTTTGTGTAATTCAACTAACTTTACATATTGCCCCACCTTGAAAAACATACAAATTCGTGTTATAATATGTAAAATTAGAAATGTTTGGAGTTTACTATGCATCCATTAAAAGAGAATATGGCACTACTAGCATCAATAGAAAAAAAGAAAGAATGTTTAAAACCATTAGATTCTAAACAAGTTGAATCTGTTATTTGTGGTGATTATATGGAAAAACAATTTTCGTTTTTTGTTTTGCCAGATGGTGATGTGTTAGATTGTAGGCATCCACTACCATTAACTCATTTAGGGGTTACTGATATGATTTACGAACATGCTGACGAATTTGTGGCTGACCCGGAATTAAAACATTTAAAACTAGAAGAATCTGCTGTTTTTGATTCTGCTCCTGGTGTAGAACAAATTAGGTCTACTGCTAGTGCGAAAGATAAAATTATTAGAAGAATGGTTACTAACAATCCTGCACTTGCACCACACAAATCAAGGGTTGGAATTTATGTTCCGGACGATGAAGTTTTAACACAGGATTTAGGTTGGGTAAAAATTGTTGTGTTTAAAGGCAGAAACAATACTGAAATGGTTGTAAAAATTCCTAACCATATGGTAAATGGTAAAAGTTTAAGGGGTGTGCAAAAATCAACTATTGTTGAAATTGCTGAAATGCTTGGATTAGATCCCGAACAAGTTATGTTTGACACTATGAAAAGAGATAGAGATTTTGAACAAGAAATGACAGACATAATGGAAAGAAGAATATAATAAATTAAAAGGGCTTAAAGTTAAGTCCTTTTTTTGTATATTTATTTTGGTTTGGTTTCATACTAATTAAAAACAAAATTATGGGGGTTAATATGAAACTAAAAGATAGTAAAACTATTTTAAATTTGGCAAGGGCTTATGCAGGAGAATGTCAGGCAAGAACAAGGTATGAATTTGTGGAATATGGATTTAGATATAATGGTTATGAAGCTATTGCACAAATCATTGATAAAATTGCTTATCAGGAATTCAACCATGCCAGAATGCTTTACACAGCAATTCAAGATGTGGAACTTAAACAAGTTAATAATTTGGAAGTTTGTGCAGGTTTTCCGTTTAAGGAAAAGTGGGATTTAGAAAAAAATTTAAAATTACTTGCCGAAGATGAAAATGATGAAGCAGAAATTTATGCTGAATTTACTGAAATTGCAAACGAAGAGGGTTTTAGCGAAATTGCTGAATTGTTTGAAAATATTAGAGCTGTTGAAATTAGACATAGAGATGTGTTTTTGGAGCTTTATGAAAAGTTTAAAAAAGAAATGCTATATAAAAGCGAAGTTGACGAGTTGTGGTATTGTCCAAACTGTGGTTATGTGGGAAAGGGTAAAACAGCTTGGGAAGTTTGTCCATTGTGTGAAGCAAAGCAAGGGGTTTGCGAACTTGTTTTACCAAAAGATGTTATTATTTAATAAAAACAAAGCTGTCTTAAATAAATTAAGGCAGTTTTTTGTTTATATTATTTAATTTATATAAATAATTTAAGTTTATGCAGTTTGTATTTGTTTGGAAACTTTAAGGTGGTGTGATATACTTTTAATTAGGAAAATATTATGGATAAAATGTTTACTAATTTAAAAAACTTAACAAATCAGGAAGCCAAAAACTTAAATCCACAAGTTTTGGCTTTTGTTGGTGATAGTGTTTACACCATGTTTATTAGAACAATGTTAGCTGAAAAGTTTGATGTTAAAAGCGGAAAACTGCACACCCTTGCAAACGAATATGTTAAAGCAGGTGGGCAAAGTGATGCTGTTGAAAGGGTTTTACAAATTTTAACCGAAGAAGAACTTGCAATTTTTAAAAGAGCAAGAAACTATAAAACACATTCCGTTGCCAAAAATGCAACTGTTGTTGATTATAAAAGAGCAACAGGGTTTGAAGCTTTGGTTGGTTATTTATATTTAATTGGCAACTATGAAAGATTAAATCAAATTTTAAATATTTCCGTTAAAGGAGAAAATTAATGAAAGTTGAAGGCAGAAATGCAGTTAGAGAGCTTATTTTAAAGGGTTCAACTATTGATAAGGTTTTAATTCAAAACAACTTAAAAGATGGTGTTATTAACGAACTTATTGATTTGCTAAAAAACAAAAAAATTAGATTTCAATTTGTTAATGCAAATGTTTTAAATAATGAAAGTGTAACAAAACATCATCAAGGAGTTATTGCTTACACAACCGAATTTAAGTATTCTAGCACCGAAGATATTTTGGAATATGCAAAGGAATGTGGCGAAGACCCATTTATTTTAATTTTAGATGGTATTGAAGACCCACATAATTTAGGAAGTATTTTAAGAAACTGTGAGTGTATGGGAGTGCATGGTGTTATTATTGAAAAAACCAGAGCATGTCAGGTTAATGAAACAGTTATTAAAACAAGTGCTGGTGCAACTACACATGTAAAGGTTGCAAAAGTTAGCAATATTAACAACGAAATTGAAAAACTTAAAAAACAAAATGTTTGGGTTTATGGTTGTGAATTGGGTGGCGAAAATTTATGCAAAAGCAACCTAACAGGTCCTGTTGCTATTGTAATTGGTAGCGAAGGAAGGGGCACAGGAAAATTAACCCTAAAAATTTGTGATGGAATTGTAACTATTCCACAATACGGAAAAATTAATTCGTTAAATGCAAGTGTTGCAACCGGAATAGTTTTATATGAAGTAAGAAGACAAAGGGGATAAACAATTTGGATAAGTTATCGGAAGATAATTTAATAAAACTAGCAAAAAATGGTGATGCTCAAGCTAGCGAACAACTGCTAAATAACTATAAACAATTAGTTAGTTCTGTTGCCAGACATTACTTTTTGGTTGGTGGCGATCAAGATGACTTAAATCAGGAAGGAATGATTGCTTTATATAAAGCCATTGGTACTTATGATGAATCAAAACATGTAAGTTTTTCTGCATATGCAAAAACTTTAATTGAACATAATGTTATTAATGCGATAAAAAGTGATAGTTCATTAAAAAATTCAATGTTGAATCAGTCATTTACATTAAACAATCAAGGATTTGTTAGTTACGATGATGAAGATGACGGTGTAATGTTTTTAGTTCCGTCTAACAAACAATCGCCTGAAAATTTAATTTTAAGTGATGAAGGAACAAAAGATATTGCTCGCGAAATAAAAAAAGTGTTGTCGGATTACGAACTAAAAGTTTTAAAACTTTACCTAAAAGGTTTAAATTATAATGATATTGCTGCTGCTATTGATGCAACACCAAAAAGTGTTGATAATGCACTTAACCGAATTAAAAACAAACTACAATTTTTAAAGGAGAGAAGTTAATATGTATTTAGCATTATACCGTAAGTATAGGCCAACTAGTTTTGACGGAGTTGTTGGGCAAGAACACATTACAACCAGTTTAAAAAATCAAATTAAAAACGATGCTATTTCACATGCTTATTTGTTTTGTGGAACCAGGGGAACAGGTAAAACAAGTATTGCAAAAATTTTTGCTAAAAGTATTAACTGCGAAAATCCTGTAAACGGCAGTCCTTGTGGAAAATGTGCAACTTGTGTTGCATTAAACGACCCAAGCAATTTAGATATTTTGGAAATTGATGCTGCTAGTAACAACCGTGTTGATGAAATTAGGGAATTAAGGGAAAAGGTTAAATATCCACCTGTTAACGGAAAGTATAAGGTTTATATTATTGATGAAGTACATATGTTAACCGATTCTGCTTTTAATGCTTTATTAAAAACATTGGAAGAACCACCTAAACATGTTGTGTTTATTTTAGCTACAACCGAAGTTCAAAAATTACCAGCAACCATTTTAAGTAGATGTTTAAGGTTTGATTTTAAACTTGTTGGTTTAACCGATTTAGAAAATCATTTAAAACGAATTTTTGATGATTCTAAAATTAAATATGATGATAGTTCGGTAAGTTTAATTGCTAGATTAGGCGAAGGTAGTGTTAGAGACACTCTTTCAATTGCAGATATGTGTGTTGCCTACACAAATAAAAATATTACCTACGAAGCAGTTTTAACAGCTGTTGGTGCAATAGATAAAACAGCACTTAATAGTTTGGCAGGACATATTTTAAAGGGTGATGTGCATAATTTACTTAATGAACTTAATGTTATTATTGAAAAGGGTAAAAACATTGCACAAATAGCAAAAGACCTAGCTGGATATTTTAGAGATTTAGCAGTTGTGAAAACCTGTGAAAACTTTAATGAAATTTTAAAGTATCCAGAAACTTTTGTTGAAAAACTAAAAGAACAAGCAAACTCTGTTAGCACCGATATTATTTTAAAAGCATTAAAAAATTATTCGGCACTAGATAACGAATTTAGGTTAACAACTAATCCAAGAATAGTGTTAGAAGTTGCAAGTTTAAATTTGTGTGACGAAATTAAAAACTATGTTAGTTTAGAAAAAAGAGTTGAAGCACTAGAAGCAAAAAAACCACAAACAATGAATGCAACAGTTGCAACAATTCCAGAAGTGGTTTTAAATAATCCAACTGAACAAGCTGATGATAAAACCTTGTTTGGTAAATTATTAGTAAGTTTAAGAAAGCAAAATGAAATTATGTTAATTGCCTTATTGGGCGAAAACACAAACTTTAATTTAAGCGGAAATACTTTAACATTAATTAGTAAAAAGGAAGCTGAATATACAGCTCTTACAAAAGAAGAAAACTTAAAAATACTTAATAAAACAATGAACGAAATAAAATCTGGTTATGCTGTAAAAGTTGAATATAAAGAAGAAAAAGTTGAAAAAAGCATAGAAGAAATACTAAAAGAAAAATTTGGTGATGATATTACCATTAAATAAAAATAAAGGAGAATTTAGTTATGTATAAAGGATTTGGTGGTATGGGTGGAGCTAATATGCAAAACCTAATGAGACAAGCTCAAAAAATGCAAGAAGAAATGCAAAAGAAACAACAAGAAGCAGAAGAAAAATTAGAAAGCACCGTTTTAACAGCTTCTAGTGGTGGCGGAATGGTTACCGTTGAAGTTACAGGTAGTAAAAAAATAACTTCTGTTAAAATTAATCCAGCTGCTGTTGACCCTGATGATGTTGAAATGTTAGAAGATATGATTTTGGCAAGTGTTAACGAAGCATTAGCAAAAGCTGATGAATTAGAAAAAGAATTAAAACCAAACCTACTTGGTGGTATGTAGTATGAAAGATAACATTGAAAGCATGGAAAAACTTATAACTGCTTTCACATATTTACCAGGAGTTGGCAGAAAAACTGCTGAACGATATGCTTATTCTATTATTGAACTAAAAGATGAAGATGTTAAATTTTTTGCTGATAGTTTAAAGGAAGTTAAAACAAAAATTAATTTATGTAGTGTTTGTGGAAACTTTACCGATGATGATGTTTGTGAAATTTGTAAAACTAGAAAGTCCGATACAATTTGTGTTGTAAAAGAACCAAAAGATGTTGTTGCCATTGAAAAGGCAAGAAATTATATGGGGTTATATCATGTTTTACATGGCACAATAAATCCGTTGGAAGGAAAGGGTCCTAACGATATAAAAATTAAAGAACTTGTTACAAGGGTAGGCAGTGGTGAAATTAAAGAAGTTATTGTTGCTACAAACCCAGATGTTGAAGGTGAAGTTACAGCAAGTTATATTGCTCAAATATTAAAACCTTTAAACATAAAAGTTACTCGCATTGCTCAAGGAATTAGTATGGGTAGTGCTTTGCAATATGCCGATGAGGTTACTTTAAGCAAGGCAATTGCAGATAGAAAAGAAATGTAATGGAGATATAAACTTATGAAAAAAATTCCTGTAATTATTGATATTGATCCAGGTAATGGTGATATTCATGCAACATTAATGGCTATTAGAAATCCTAAAATTGATGTAAAACTTGTTTGCTCAACAGCAGGAAATGTTGATATTGATATCACAACAAAAAATATGTTGTATTTTGTTAATATGTTTTCATCAAACATAAAAACAGCAAAGGGTTATGGTAAACCTTTAAAAAGAAAATATGAAGGTTGTCCAGATGTTTTTGGTGAAAGTGGTGTTGGTGGATTTGTTATACCTAAAAACAATTACAAATGTGATTATGAGGATGTTGCACTTGCTTATAAAGAAGTGTTGGAAAATTCAAAAGAACCAATTACTGTTGTAACATTAGGACCAATCACAAATTTAGCTGTTGCAATTACTAAATATCCTGAAATTAAAAAACATATTAAAGAAGTGTATGCTATGATTGCAAGTGTTGATGGAACAGGTAATGTTACTCCTTATGCTGAATATAACTGTTATTGCGACCCTGATGCACTTGAAGAAGTTATTAACAGTGGTTTAAAAGTTACATTCTTCCCTAAACAATTAGGCGAAAACACAAAACTTTTACAAGCAAGATTAAAAGAACACGAAGTAACACACCCAATGCACCGTATGATTATTGAAATGCTTGAAGGATTTACTGAAAAAGCAGTTGATTCAAGATATATTGCTATGTATGATGAAGGGGCTGTTTATTGTTTAATTAATCCAAAGCCATATAAATTTATTACTTGTGATGCCGAAGTAAATGTTACAGATTTTCCAGGTCAAACTTATTTAAAAGCAAATCCTAATGGTAAATTTAGATATGCTGAAGCAAAAAACAACGATAAATTAAGTGAATTATTATTTAAAGAGCTTTACAGAAAATAAAAAAAGCCACCCATTTGGGTGGTTTTTTTAATCTTCTTTTTCTGGTAATTTATCTAAAATTTCTAAACAAAGTTTAACAAGTTCTAATCTTAATGAATATTTATCATAGAATCGCCATTCCCATTTTTTAGGGTCAACTCTGTCAGAGAAAAACATTAACGAACCAAAATTTATACCATTAAATTTTGCACAAGCAGCTAACGATGCACATTCCATATCAACAGCAATAGCCCCTTCTTCTTTTCTCCTAGCAGTACGATTAGGGGTTTCTCTATACATAGCATCAATTGTCCAAATAATACCTTTAATATATTTTTCATTATGAGAAGTTAAAACTTCTTCAATTGTGCTGTTAACCAAATCGTTTGTATCAACTGTTCGTTTTGCTGGTAAATAGTGATAAGATAATCCTTCATCTCTAATTGCATCGGTAGGAATAAAGTAGTGATTAATATCAATGTTGTCGTCTAAACAACCACAAGTGCCACACGATAAAATTGTTCTAATTCCAACATAGTGTAATTCTTCAACTAAATTAGCTGAACTAGGGCCACCTAATGGGCATAAAGCTATTAAAACTTTGTTATCATATAAATAAACAGGAGAGTAAGTGCTAGCCGATTTAAAGTCATATATTTTTTCGCATTTATCATAAATTTCGGTTAAATGGTCAAACTCTCTTGGTAAAAACAATAAACACTTTGTTATTCCTAATTCTTTAACTTTATTAAATTGTTCAAAAGGTTTTTTGCCACCCTCAAAGAAAAATTCTTTACTTTGTTCAGCACTGTCTGGGTCAAATTCCAAAATGGGGGCATTTTCAACTAGTTTTTTATAATCCTTTTCGTTCATAAAAATCCTTTCCATAATTTTTTAAAGTATGTATATTTTAATTATCTTATATTTATAACTTTTCTACAAGTAAATTTTAAAAATTGTAACAAAAAAACCACCATTAACGGTGGCTTTTTATTAAATTTAATTATTTAAGGTTAAAGAATGCATCTAAACCTAAATATTTAGCACTGTCGCCAAGTTCTTCTTCAATTCTTAATAATTGATTGTATTTAGCAACACGGTCGGTTCTAGAAGGTGCACCTGTTTTAATTTGTCCAGAGTTTACAGCAACTGCAATATCTGCAATAGTTGTATCTTCTGTTTCACCACTACGGTGAGAAGTTACTGTTGTAAATCCTGCACGGTTAGCCATTTGAATAGCTTCTAATGTTTCGGTTAAAGTACCAATTTGATTAACTTTAATTAAAATAGAGTTAGAAACACCAAGTTTAATACCTTTTTGTAATCTTTCTGTGTTTGTAACAAATAGGTCGTCACCAACTAATTGGATTTTTCCACCCAATCTTTCTGTTAATAGTTTCCAAGCATCCCAATCTTCTTCAGAAACACCATCTTCTAATGAAATAATAGGATATTTGCTTGCCATTTCTTCCCAATAAGCAATCATTTCTTCACGGGTGAACATTTTGTCTGTTTTCCAGAAATAGTAATTTCCTTCTTTGCCTAATTTTTTAGCTTCTTCATACATTTCTGTAGCAGCAGCATCAATAGCAATTCTAACATCTTCACCAGGTTTGTAACCAGCTTTTTCAATAGCTTTAACAATATATTTTAAAGCATCTTCGTCATCTTTTAAGTTTGGAGCGAAACCACCTTCGTCACCAACAGCAGTAGCATAACCTTCTGCTTTTAAAATGCTTTTTAGGTTGTGGAAAATTTCGGTACACCATTTTAATGCTTCTTTAAAACTTTTTGCATTAACAGGCATAATCATAAATTCTTGAATATTAACAGAGTTATCTGCATGTTTTCCACCGTTTAAAATGTTCATCATAGGAACAGGTAGTGTGTTTGCATTGCAACCACCAATATATGAGTAAAGTGATACTCCTAATGCTTCAGCAGCAGCTTTTGCACAAGCAAGTGAAACACCTAAAATAGCATTTGCACCAAGTTTTCCTTTGTTTGGTGTGCCATCTAGTTTAATCATTGCTTTATCAATTAAATTTTGATCTAAAACATTCATGCCAATAATTTCATCAGCAATAAGTGTGTTTACATTAGTTACAGCTGTTTCAACTGATTTTCCTAAATAGTTAGATTTGTCGCCATCTCTTAATTCAACAGCTTCAAAACTACCTGTGGAAGCTCCTGATGGAACTGCTGCACGGCCCATGTAACCACCTTCAACCATAACTTCAACTTCTAAGGTTGGGTTTCCGCGAGAGTCTAAAATTTGTCTTGCCCAAATGTCTTGAATTTCGATGTATTGTTTCATCTTTCACCTCTTAAATTTTTTAGTTAAATTTTATTAACTCTAATTATTATAATATCACAAAAATAAGGGTTTGTTTATTGTTTTAACTGTGATTTTTTTGGTAATATAAACAAACTTTTATTTATTTAGAGTTTTATTTAAATTAATTTTGTAAATTGTGTAAAAAATATATAAAATAAATTAAATATGTGTTAAAATATTTAATGTAGTAAAATATTATGTTAGGAGTTGTTATGTTTAAATACAGTTCTAAAATAAAATATTTGGTTTTATTAATTGTTTTTGCAATTGCTTTAATAGTTGTTCCAACAAACTTTATTGTGGCTGCAAACAGTGAAGAAAATAAAACTTTAAAAAATGAAGTTGTTGTAACACAAAATGTTGGTAGGGTAACCGAAGGTGAACCTTTAACACCACCAGCAAATTTGGGTGCTCCGGTTATGAATGATGAAACAGGTGTTGATGATATTTATTTATATCAATATTTGCTTTTAGCTTATAACGAACATTATAATTTAACCGATAAAAACCATTTAACCGAAACTACTGCTGATGACCCTGCAACACAACTTTATGTTGAAATGTTTAGGGATTTTGAAGAATTAGTTTTAACCAACACTAGTTACACAATTACTAGTTTAAAAGGTTTAAAAGTTTTAAATTTGGAAAATTTGAAAGTTTTAAATGTTGGGCAAAACCAAATTGAAAAAATTGCTGTTGAAGATTTAAAAGATTTAACTAGTTTGGAAGAATTAATTTTATATGATAATAGTTTAACTGAAATTACAATTCCAGCTGGTTTAACAAATTTAAGGGTTGTTAATTTAAATAAAAACAAACTTGAAAAATTTGATGCAAGTTTATTAAATGTTGGTGAAGTTTATTTAAGCTTTAACAAATTTACCGACATTAATAATGTTATTTTGCCTAGAATTATTTATAACACAGATTTGTATGTTGAATTGTTTAATAATAACATTACAAATGCTGATGCTATTTACACAGCAGGAACACAAGCAGAATCTAAAATTAAAATTGAATTAGGTTTGCAAGGTTGTGGTTTAAATAATAAAGCAAACGAACAAGATGTTGTTGTTCCTAAAATTGCTAAAAACGATAAAATTAAATTTTATAATAGTGCTAAATATCCAAATCTAAAAGTTAACATTTATAATGCTTTAACAGGTGTTTTAGTTAAAAGTTTTACAAATTCGGCTGAAACAAAAATTGCTGAATGTAACCTAGAAGTTGGTGAATATAGAGTTGAATATGTTGATGCAACAAGTGGAGATTCATTGTATAATTGGGAAAATCAATTTGCTTGTGCATTTAAAACACTAAATCAATTTAATGTTGTTCCAACAGCACCTATTGTTAAATTTGTTATTAAAAATAAAGAATATGATACCTACGGAAAATTTTCAGGTGTAGCTAAAATGATTGCTACCACACCAGATGATAATGGAGAAATGTTCTATTCAATTAACGGTGGCGAATGGATTAAAGGAACAGAAGTTAAATTAGATCGTGGTGGACAATATAATGTTGCATTTAAGTATGTTATAACTGATGCAATAAACAACACGGTTTATGAAAGCGAAATTGTTTCTAGATATGTTACACAATCAATAAATCCTTATATCCCAGATTTTGTTGTTGTAATTTTATTAATAGCATTAATGCTTGTTTTATTCTTTGTTGTTTTACCATTTATTATTAAATACGGTGTTAATAGATAATAAAAAATAAAAACTTTATCAATTTGTTTGATAAAGTTTTTTTATTAGTGTTAAAAGTGCTATAATTAAACATATGGAGAAAATTATGTGTAAAACAGTTGAAATGTTAAAAAACTATGTTCCTTATAACGAACAAGAAAAAGAAGATGTTAAAATGATAATTGAAGCTGAAACTATTTTTGGTGATATTTTAACTAGGAATAATAAATTTTGCCATTTAACAGCATCAGCTTTTGTTATAAATAAGGCACACAATAAGGTTTTGTGTATATATCACAACATCTATAATTCTTGGAGTTGGGTTGGTGGTCATGCTGATGGCGATGATGATATGTTGTATGTTGCTAAAAAGGAAACAATGGAAGAAACTTCACTTCAAAATTTTAAAGTGGTTGGAAATGGTCCAATTTCAGTTGAAATTTTACCCGTTAAAAGTCATGTTAAAAAAGGAAAGTTTGTTTCGGGGCATTTGCATTTAAACATTACATATTTGTTTGAAGCAAACGAAAATGATTCTGTTAAAATTTTAGAAGATGAAAACAGTAATATTGGGTGGTTAACTTTTGAAGAACTTGTTTCTAGGTCGGACGAAGCTTATATGATACCTGTGTATGAAAAAATTATTGAAAGAATAAAAAACTTATAAAATAAAAAGGGTTTACTGTTTAAGGTGAATCCTTTTTTTACATAAAAATTAAAATAATGATAACACTAAAACTAAAAGGAAAAGTGTTATGATAAAGCTTAAAGTTAAAGAAATAATTGTTTTAGGGTTGGTGTTGTTAACAATAATATTTTTAGCTGTTTTTATGGGGTTTAGGGGTGTTAAAAACAATAAGTATAATTATGTTAAATTAGAGATAAACCCCAAAATTGAATTTGTTACCGATAATAAATTAAATGTAGTTTCGGTGTTTCCTTTAAATGAAGAGGCAAAACAGTTAATGTGTAATGAAAACTTTGTTGGGCTTAATGCCGAAGATGCTGCAAAAAAGTTTGTTGACTTGTGTGTTAAAACAAACTATATAGATGTTGAGGGTGAAGATAATGCAGTTAAGTTAACTGTTGTAACAGGGCTCACTGAAAAACTAGATGTTAAATTGTTTAGGAGTGTAACAAACTATTTTTTAGAAAATGAAATTAAAGCTGTTGTTTTAGAAAATGAAACCGATTTAAAACAATTTAAGTTGGCAAAAGAGATGGGGGTTTGTTCAAACAAATATTCCTTAATGGAGTCGGTTTGTAATTTATATCCAGATTTAACATTAAACGATACGAAAATTTTAACCGAAAAGGAAATGATATTAAAAATAAAAACAGCACACCAAAACCTAATTTCTAAAACAACAAATTATACAGATTATGATGTTCAAGAAAAAGAAAGGTTAATAAATGAAAATTGTTTGAAACTAAATAACCATCACAAAAAAATTACAAAACAGTCAAGACGGTTGTTTGCTGACGATTATAAAAGGTTTGTAAAGGAAAATTTAAAGCAATACAAAACCGATTTTGATGGCAGAAAAAATGAATGGAAAAATGATAAAACTAATTTGTATTTTGCTTAAACAGGGTGCTCTTTTGTCAAAAAGAGCAAATTTGGTTGTTAAAAACTAAATTTATTAGTATACTAACTACACATAAAGTAATATAAAGTTAATATTTTAATTTTTTTAAAGGGTATTTATTATGAAAAAAGATGGGTTAGTATTATTTGTTTCTGGAACAGGTGGAGTTGGTAAAAACACATTAATTCAAGGTTTACTTGCAAAAGATGGCTATAAATTTATTTCATCTTACACAACCAGAGAACCAAGAGAATCTGATACTCCAAATCAATATCAATATATTTCAGTTGCAGAGTTTGAAGAAAAAATTAAATCAAACGAAATTTTTGAATATGATATGTTTAATGGCAACTATTATGGAACAAGCAGAAAATTATTTATTGATGGACTAAACGAAGCAAAAGTTGTTATGAAAGATATTTCTGTTTTAGGTAATAAAAACATTATTGAAAAATTAGGTGATGAGGTTAATTTTCTTTCAGTGTTTTTAACAGCTAGTAAAAAAGTGTTAAAACAAAGATTGGTTGATAGAAATGAAAAACCAGAAAAAATTAAAAACAGATTGGCATTATATAATAAGGAACAAGCACAAATTCCTAATTATAATTATGTTATTACTAACAATGTTTATTTAGATACATTAGATAAATTAACAAAACTTTGCGAAGTTGGTTTGGGCGAAGCAAGATTGTTACCAACCAAAGAATATTCAAAACTTTCTGCTAAAAAAATTGATAAATTAGCTGCAAAATTGGAAAGTGGAAAGTATTTAAAACCAATTAAAGTTACACTATATAACAACGAAATTTATATTGTTAATGGTGTTCATCGTTATTTGGCAAGTTTAAAAACAGGTAAAAATGTTGTTAAAGAATTTGTTGATTGCGAACCTGTTATTTCTGAAACCGATTTAGAAGAATGGGATAAAATTGTTAAAGCATATAAAAAATAATTAAAAGCAACCATTTAGGTTGCTTTTTTTGCTAACAAACAAAAGAGTTTTGTTAAAAAAATTTAATTATTAATTAAAATAACTATAAAGGTTTATAATATCTTATAAAAACATTACCTAAAAAATAATAAAAATGTTACAATTATAATTGTAATAAATTAAAAATTTAAGGATTAAAATGAAAAAGAAAAATTGGTTTTTACTAGATAATGCTGCAAAAATTTTCCCTTGTGCTTCAAATAAAAATAATCCACATATGTTCAATGTAAGTGTAACTCTCGTTGAAGATATTAGTGAAATTATTTTGCAGGAAGCTGTGGCAACTGTTTTGCAAAGATTTCCTAGTTTTAAAGTTAGATTAAAAAAGGGTTTATTTTGGTTTTATTTGGAAGAAAATTTTAAGGATTGCATTGTAAAACAATCTGAACCAAACTTGTTTGATTATACTTGGTTAAAACGAAAAAATGATTATTTGTTTAATTTAAGTTATTATAAAAACAAAATAAACTTAACAGTGTTCCATGCTTTAAGTGATGGAA
>JAZNIS010000093.1:0-2438 GCA_045577635.1 Clostridia bacterium | reverse complement strand
ATTGCTTTTTAGTTATAATAGTTTAGTATTAAAAAGGAGTAAATATGAAAAATAGATTTAAACGGCTTTTATTAAGTATATTAATTTTACCATGTTTATTTTTGTTATATGCTTGTAACGAACCCGAAGACCCACCGGTTTTAACTCCGTTAACAAGCAGTATGATTACATTAGAATATTACACAACAACTTATAACGAACAAGCAAAAACTCCTGCTGTTACAGTTAAAGTTGCAGGTGAATCAATTTCAAGCGATAATTACAGCATTGAATATTTTAAAAATATAAATGTTGGTGAAGCAGTTGTTAAAGTTACAGCTAAAAAAGAAAGTAAATTAATTTCTGGTTCCGCCGAAAAAACTTTTAATATTGCTAGGGTTAACAAAGTTGTTTCTAATTACGAACAATTATCTACCGTTTTAAGTAACACAAATTATGTTAATCTTTCATTAAACGGAAATATTGTTATTCCAGAAGGTGAAACTTTAACAGTTAGAAAGGGTGTTTCTTTAACTTTTGGTGTTTTCACATTAGAAAATAACGGAACATTAATTAATAATGGTTCAATTCTTTTAAGTAATAAACCAACAGGAAATGGAACAATTCAAAATAACGGAACAATTACAGCAACCGTAAACACTCGTGAAAATTTATTAAATGTTATTACTTATGCAAACCGTGTAATTTTAAATGGAAATCTAACAAGTGATACAGCTGATATGCTTGAATCAATTAGAATTAAAGCAGATGATCAAAGTTACAATTTTGTTTTAGATTTAAATGGTTACGATATTGAAACAAATATTTATATTGTTGGTAATGCTACAAACCAATTAAAAATTACAATTACAAATACTACTAGCGAAAGTTCAACTGTGGGTGTTAACCAACAAAGTTGCCAGTATGGTTTAATTGTTTTAGGCAATGGAAACGAAACTATTGATATTAAATTAAACAAAGTTAACTTTTTAGGTTACGAAGGTGGAATTGCCACTAACGGTAACTATTCAAATGGCTTAATTCAAGCAAAAAATTGTATTTTTGAAAGTAAAAACTTAAATGCCGATAATCCTGCAACAGCTTCGGTAGGTGCTTATTTACCTGCAAAATATGGTTACATTTTTGATGAATGTACTTTTATTGCTTACACAGCTTATTATGCAAAAAGTGGAAACCATGTTTTAAATAAATGCACATTACAAGGCGAAGGTGCAACTTATTTAAATCCGGAATATTATGGTAGTGGTTGTTATCCAACAGGAAGTGCATTAGTTTGTGATTCTGCTATTAACTATAAACAACCATTAGCAATTTATATTACAGGTGGAACATTTACATCTAAAAAAGGTTATGGAATTGAAGAGGTTTCAACTTCGTTAGGTGAACAAACTGTTTCATATGCTGAAATTAGTGTTTCAGCTGGTGCTAAAATGGAAGGTTTACTTGGTGAATATATTTCACAAAACAATATTATTGATGCTTCAAATAATGTTATAGAAGAATAAATAAAAAACGGAAAATTACTTTCCGTTTTTTTTAACACATAAAATAAATAAATCATAATATAAATTGTAGATTATTTTAATCTATAATTTAAATAGTTTGGAGAAAACAATGTTTTGTAACAATTCGTCTTGTAACAATCAGTGTAATTCGTGTGGTTGTAATCAAAGTTGTCCACAAATTATTAGAACCGAAAACAGAACTATTTTTGTTCCAACAGGCATAACGGGACCAACAGGACCAATCGGTCCAACAGGGGCAACAGGCCCAGAAGGTCCACAAGGTGTTCAGGGTTTACAAGGAGTTCAAGGTTTACAAGGTCCGGTAGGAGCAACGGGGCCAATAGGTCCAACAGGTCCGGTAGGAGCAACGGGAGCGACGGGTCCAACAGGTCCAACAGGTCCAATAGGTCCAACGGGTCCAACGGGTCCAACGGGTCCAACAGGTCCAACAGGTCCAACAGGTGAAACACCTGAAATCACCTTAACAATAGGTGCAGTAACAACAGGTTTACCAGGAACAGATGCCGCAGCAGAAATTACGGGAACAAGTCCTAATTTTGTTTTGAATTTAACAATACCACAAGGACCAACAGGTCCAGCTGCTTAAAAGTTTGGGTTGAAGATAGTTTTTGTAATGTTATTGCTTTTAATAATTTATGCAGGTGTAATTTAGAGCTGGTTTACCAGCTCTTTTTTACATTATACTAAAATCAATATTTTTATTTTATATCTGTGGTTATTTTGTTATATAAAATTTTTTATAGTAAATAATTTTACTATGGCAACATTTAAAAATATATTATTGTTTTTTTCAGCATTTATACCCATGTATTTTTTAATAATTATAAAAATTCTAGTTGAAATTATTAATAGTAATTTAACATTTAATTTTTTAAATTGTTTGGTTTTAGTTAGTTTAATTATTGTAATAGT
>JAZNIS010000092.1:0-1823 GCA_045577635.1 Clostridia bacterium | reverse complement strand
TTAAAATTTCAGTTATTAAAACGTCTTTAATTTTTATGTTTATGTTAAAAATAGGTTTACCTTGTTCAAAATTAACACTCATTGTTGTTTTTTTATTGTTAAACTCTAACCCTATTATTGCATTATTTAAAATGTCTCCATTTACTCCAGAAATTTTAAAATCGCCAGAATTTGAAACTTTGTTAGCTAAAAATACACCTAATATTTCTTTTTCATTATCAAATTTATTTATATATTCGCCATTTTTAAAATAATAAATTTCGTTATAGTATTTAATTCGTGCATTTTTATCTTCTGAACCTGAACCCGATTGTTTTGTTTGATTAAGCTGACCTTCTTGACTATCACTTTGGCCATTTGAATTTTGTTTGTTTTCTTCACCCTCTTTTTTAATAACAACCCCACTGACCATTGAACTTTTTGATAAACTAAACGCATTATTAATAAAAGTTTCAATAGGCATAACTAGTCCATTTAATGAAGCTTGTTTATATATAAATACTTTTTGCAAACTTAACCCAACAGAAAGCTCTAGATTTTTCGTTTCCTTAATTGTATCTTTAGCTTTTCCTTCGCAAATTAATAGTGTTACCGCAGGGTCAACATGGGCATCACGTGCAAAAAAATCTAATTCCGTTGCTAAATTTTCTTTTAACAAATCTTCGCCAACCATAACAAACGTCATGTGTGAAAGAGCTGCAATTTTCCCTATTTTATAAGCAATTCTTTGAATTCCTTCTGCAACGCAATCCCCCTTTTCGCTAATCAAATCAATTCTTGCACCACTTCCACCAGATTCACTTCCGCTAGAAGGCATAACCACCTGCGCAGTAACCTCATACTCATTATCTTGTTTGTCAATTGCAAGACCCGTTACAATAACTCTCATGTTAAGTTTTGCCTGATAATTAAAGCTTTGCGGAATAAAAATTATGGCCGCAATTAGAATAAGGAGCCAAGTGTGTTCTTTTAAAAACGAATAAATTTTTCTCATAACACACGCCCTCTTTCTTTTGTTTTGTTAAGGCCTTTTTGCATTTTTTCAAACCTCAAATAATTTAACGGTTCTTTTCGACTATGTTTTATTTTATGCTGTTTTTTGTTTGATATTAAAACTGTTATGAACATGATAATTGGGTAAACAATCACCATGAATATCGCAAAATATTTGCTTACACTTGCAATAATGCTGGCCCCCGCCTGAACACTTTTAAAAATAAGTATATCTAAAAAATAAACAAGTACTGTGTTGATAAAACAAATTAAAGCATTGCTTTTAGCACCTATAATTTTATTTATGCAATACGCCGTTGCAAAGATATATGTTGAACTTGAAATAACTGTGCTTATTTGAAAAAACAACACTAAAAACCAGTCTATTCTGCCGATATCTAGCTCTAAAAGTGAAAACTGAGAAATTGAACTTATTAAACTGTTTTGATTTATGCTTAAATTTTCATATAAACCATAGTAAACAACATAAGCAAAACTTATTAACAGAACGGTTAAACTAAACATTAAAGCGCACCGCCACCCTAAAGGCTTTTTATCTTGTTTTATTTTTCCAACAAAAATATAAATTAAAATAAAATCTCCGAACCATAAATTATATTCCAAACAAGTTTTTATAAAGCTTGAAACATTTATTTCTTGAATAGGCAAAATGTGATAATAGTTGGTTGTTGTAGCCCCCAAAATTAACAAAATCAAAAAACTTGTTGCTATAATATAGAAAAATAATTCTGCCATTCTTCCTATGTTTTTAAGCCCTCTGCTTGCAATAAAAAACACGGTTATAGCTAATAAGTCGGATCGTAGCCATG
>JAZNIS010000091.1:0-1970 GCA_045577635.1 Clostridia bacterium | reverse complement strand
ACTGATGCAATGGTGCTTGAAAGCGAAATTTCTCAAACATGCGCTGATATAGATGCCGAGTTATGGGAAAAATTTGATAACTTTATGGCCATTTATGACCAAGAAAAAGAAAATGGTTAAACAATAAAAGAATAAAAAATCGGTTGATGCTCAGCCGATTTTTTTTTGATAAATAAAAGTATCTCAAAAAATTAGAGATGCTTTTTGTAATTCAGTTTAAACAATTTGATTTAAAGTGATTAATTAAGTTAATTGAAATTTTAAAATGACTATTTATTTTCGTTGTTTTATGTTGATTGACTGCAATTTATTAAGATGTTTTATTTCAATTGACTTAATTTATTTCTATATATTTTATTTGGTTTGTTTAATGAATTATATTTAAATTTGATTATTGATATACAACATCGACTAAGGTTGGTGGGGTGGATTGCGGGTATGTTATGAGAGAAATGTTTTCGCCTTGGGCAAGGGTTAAGGTGAGGCGGGCAAGGGTGATGTTGCATTGATTTGTGTTGTCATCGGTTATCGCAAACAGTGTGGTGTTGTATGCATTTATTGAGGTGTCTTGAGTTTCGCCGTAAATAATTATCTTTTTTGATGCGGGGATTGTAAAGCCGGTTGAAGTGTTGTATGTGCCCTCTCTTATCATTATACTGTCGCCATCTTTTGCATTGTTGATTGCCGTTTGCAAAAGTGAAATGTCGTAAATAACTATTTTTGCGTTGGCGCTAATTTCTTGTATAGCCTCAAATTGACCATAAGTGATTTTAATAAATATTGTGTCATAATTGATTGTTTCTTGGATTGAATAGTCGGTGATTATTTGTGTTTTTCCGCTTGCATAGTTTAAGCAAACTTCCATGCCTGACTTGTCAAACTTCTCGCCAACATAATATGAAGTTTTGGTTGGCTGTTTTGTGATAGTAATTCCGGTTTCAATGTCTGGCAAAACAGTCACATCAAATGAGGTTGTGAAGTCTTGATAGGTGATTGTGATTTTTGTATCGCTTGTCAGTGTTTCGGGTGCAAAAATTTGATATTGTTCTTGGGTTAAAGTTTTTGTTTTTCCGCTTTCATAATATGCGGTGACAGCAAGCCCGTCAGGGCAGAACGATTGCCCTTGATAATATTGGGTGATAGCATAATCGGTGTTGACATCTATTTTGAAAATTTGTCCGTCGTCAACAATAACTTTGCACTCGGCTTTTATATCGCTGTCTTTAACTTTTGCAGTGATAATTGTTTCGCCGTATGACTTTGAAGTGACCTTTCCTCTTTGATTGATTGTGGCTATTTCAGGGCGAGATGAAGAAAATTCGATTTTATAATAGTTTGCATTGTCCGGCGAAAGTTGTAATTGCAGATAGGTTGAATTGCCTAAAAATAAATTAACTTCACTTTTGGTAAAACTTAAACTTTCAAGGGGAATATTTTTTGAACAAGCAAAAAACAAAAAAGAGAAAATTGCAATCAGCAAACAAATTAAACTTGTTTTCAGTGCTTTCATAATTCCTCCTTTGATATTTAGTCTTTCGCAAATAGTAAATTTTATTTTACCATATGGTTAAGTTTTTACAATTAGCATTTTTTCACTTGCATTTCAAATCATTAAAATTTGGCAACAATGGTTGTTTGAAATTTTTGTTGAGTTTATATTTTTGAATTAAACTATTAAAAACTTTAACGGAAATTTTAAATTAAATATATTTAGTAAATCAATAAATAAATGCTAAAAAAATATATTAAAAAATACCAAAAAATTGCTCAAAAAATCAAATTTTTATTGATTTTTTTAATTAAAAACATGTTTTTTATTAATTTATTTTGTTTTTTAATTATTTGATATTGATTTTTTAATTATTTTTATTTTAATTGTTTTTATTTAATAACCATCGTGCTTTTAAAATCGCTCTGTAAAATGCCTTAGCGAAACATTAAAATTGTTTTTTAAAATTTGAAAAAAGCGT
>JAZNIS010000090.1:0-10322 GCA_045577635.1 Clostridia bacterium | reverse complement strand
TGTTATTATAATTGTATTATAAAAGGAGATTTTATGGAAAAATTAAAAAACAACAATTTAACAATGTTAAAATGTTCAAATTGTGGTTCTTCAATTTTTGACATGCCCGAAGAAGGACACTATAAATGTTGTTATTGTGGTTCTGTTTTAAAAGATAACGATGAAGTAAAAAAATCGTTTGTTAAATTTTTAAACAGCAAATCTAAAACAAATAGCAATATTCATATTGTTAATAGTTTGGTTTCAAAAGAAGAGTTTTTTAAAAAAGCAATTTCAACAATTGCTCTTTCAAAAGATTCACCATTAGATGTTTTAAATGCAAAATTTGAAGATGTTGAGTTGCAATATTCATATTTTATCGTTTTAAATGCAGAATTTCAAGTTGCAACCCTTTCAAACAACTATTTTTCAAATATGTCATTTTTAAACCCTGAAATTAATAGCAAAACAATTTCTATTCAGGCAAAAGTTAAAGCAGAAGAAGATTTAGTAAGCCAAGAACTTACCATTTGTTCACCTGTTTATAAAAATTATAATTCTAACCAAAGTGAAATGGTTTATAAAGATTTGATAGGTTTAATTGAAAATTATAATGTTGTAACAGTTTCAGCTGAAAAACTAGAAAGTGAAAAAATTTCGTTACCAACCAAAAAACTTATTTCCGAAAGATTAGATGAAATTATTAACGAATCAAAAGCTGAACTTTTACAAGCTTCAAAAAGTAGCCATTCAAGAATAATGCATGAAATTAATAGTATTGATTTATATATTATTCCTAAATACAGTTTAACTTATCACTACAACAATAACCTATGCACAATTTCTTCCTTTGCCTACGAAACAAAAATTATGGGAGATATTCCTAACGACACAAAGTCATTAAATGCAGAATATAAGAAAAAGGCAGCATACTTGCCATGCATTTCAATAACAGTTTCGGCTATAACAAGTTTACTTGCACTTTTACACTTAAAAGGTTTGTTTCCTAGTTCGCTATTTTGGATTAACCTATTATATATTCCAATAATTGGTTTATCATTTTTATCGTGTAGTTTGTTTTATAGGGTTATTGTTAAAAAAATATTAAAAAACAGGTATATGATTAAACGAGAAAAACTTGAAGAATTTTTTACAACAACAAAGCCAACAAATTTAACATTATCAGACAAAGAGTTTATTGAAACTTTTGAAGGTTGGTGCTAATATGTTACAAAAAATTTCAAGAATTTTATTAATTGTTAGTTTAACCTTATGCTCTTTTGCTTGTTTATATTTATATGTAAACCCACATTTAGATGATTTTGAAACATTCCCTAACACAAAAACTATAATGTTTGTTGGCAGCACTCTAACAGTGGAAACCGAAGCAGTACCATTTAACTACAAACACCTTACTGTTAAGTGGAAAAGTTCTAACACAGAAATTGCAACTATTACTGAACGAGGTGGAGAAATTAAAGCATTAACCCCTGGCACAACAACTATAACAGCAAAAGATACTATAACAAACAAGCAAAAATCTTTTGAATTAGAAGTTTTACCAATTAAAATGTTTTCAGTTTATGTTGATGCTCCGTTTGAAATTATTCACCCTGCCGAAACAATGCAACTTGAAACAACTTTCTATCCACAAAATTCTACTTATACCGAATTTAATTATGTTAGTTCTAACACAGCAGTTGCAACAGTTTCTAACACAGGTTTAATTACAGGTGTTGGTGAAGGTGAAGCAACCATTGTTATAACAAACACAATGCAACCAGAAATTACAGAAAGTTACCAAATTAAGGTTCAAAACACAATTGAGTGTGAATCTATTAAAGCCAGCATTTCAACTAAAGATCCTTACGGATTAGCTGCTAACTCAACTTACCAAATTTCATATGAAAAAACACCAGCTAATGCCGATGTTGATTCAGTTACATACACTTCTTCCAATCAAGAAATTGCAACTGTTTCCGAAACAGGAATTGTTAAACCTATTTATGCTGGCTCAGCAACAATTACAGTTAAAACAAACAATGGCTTAACATCGTATGTTAGCATTGGTGTTCCTTATGTTAAACCAAGAGGAATTCGCATTGTTTGTTCTGGCATCAGTTCAGGATTTAAATACACCCTATTAAAAGGAGGTATAAAACATTTAACAGTTTCCTATTTGCCAAGTAATGCAACTGTTAGACCTAGCGAACTTGAATGGTCAAGTAGTGACCCTAGCAAAGTTTCGGTTGATGCAAATGGAAAAATTACTGCACTAGAAACAACAAAACAAGTTGTTGGTGGAATGTCGTTTAACCTAGAAGTAACAATTCAGGTTAGAATAAAAGGTTTAACCATAAATGAATATACACCAGCTTCAATTTATGTTACTGTGCCTTAAAAAAATAAAAATCACTTCATTAAAGAAGTGATTTTTTTATTTATCCCACCTGTTTTTGTGTGATTGGCTTAACAGCTAAATTTATATAACTATATTTTTTACACATATAAACCATTTTAGAATTTTCAGTGTTTTTAGTGTATAAAAGTTTGCTTGGATTTAACAATAATAGTTTCTTTTTCAACAAAACAGCCATATCTTTATTTACTGAAAAAATTTCAGGCAACTGATAACTAAACTTATAAACAGGTTTTTTACCTACCGTTTTTAAAATTAAATACCTATTATCGGTAATTGGGCTTAACATTTCCTGAACACAAGTTAAAAATGTTTTTTGTTCTCTTATGTTTTCTAACTCAATAGAAAGTTTTATGTGTTGTCTTGTTTTGCCAACTCTAATTTTACCACTAGTAGAAATGTTATTACTATCAAACAATGCTTTTCTTATTCCTTTTGCAAGAGTTTTTACAAACAATTTTGAAAAACTTAAATTTATTGTTTTATATGTTAAGGTTAAAAACTGCTCAAAAAGTACAAACCCTAAAAAGAAAGAACCTGCTTTAAAAAACCAACTAGAAAATATTTTTGGTAACACAAGTAAGGAAAAAATTGTTAACACAAAACTAGCAATTGCTTGAACACCAGCTGTTAATGCTAACTGCTTTGGCTTACGGTCAACAGGAATTAAAGATTGCATGTACATTAAACCTTTACCTTTTCCAACTTGCCACTTATCCCACAAGCAATTTCGGTTAACAGCCATTTCTTCCATTTTACTGTTAACTAATAAAACGGTTTCTTTGGTGTAAGATTTTTGTAATATTGAAACTCTTTCAATTCCACTTTCAATAGATTTTTTTTCGTAATGCGGACCAACAAAACAGTTAAACCTACGAGCTAAGGTTTTGTAATCACTAGAACTTTCTTCGTTACAATCAATTTTAATGTTTGTGGTTGTATTTTCGGGTTCTAATGTAACCAAATGCCAAATGTTCGCAGTTTTTTTTTCATCTTTATTATAGGTTCTAATTGCTCTACCCCGCATTTGATTTGAAAGCATAAAACTGCCAACAAAACTAGCCATTATTAAAGAGTTTATGCAAGGAGAATCCCAACCTTCGCCTAATAGCGATTTTGTTCCAACTATAATATTGATTTCACCATTTTCAAACAGTTTTCCAACAACCGAAACTTTTTCTTTGTTAGAAGTGTTAAATTCCACTTTACTGTAACCTGTGTCTAAAAGTTGAATGCTTGAAACTTTACCTGATTTTTTACCAAAAAGCTCTTTAACATTTTTAATTAAATCAGTTGGCAAAACAACCAAAGAGCCACTTAAAATAGCAATTTTTAAATTTTTATTTTCTCGCCTAATTGTTTCAAAAATGCTAACAACACTAATATCGTTAAAAACCTGATTTGTACCTATTTTAGAAATTGTTTTTTCTCTAATATAATCTGTTAAAATAAGCATTCTTAAATTAGCGGTTAATGCAGAGTTTTCACAGTTTACAATTTTTACAATGCTTTCCATTTTACCCATTGAAAGCAACAATTTCTTTTCTATTTTACTGTTTGTTTCAAGACAAACTTTGTTTCGTTCAATAAGCCCAAACTGTTTAATTTTGTTAGACAATTCTTCTTTTTCTACATCGGTTAAAATTGTTTTATTTGTTAATAAAAAGTTTAATGCTGTTTCATAATCGGTTAATGTTTTAGGAAAATCTTTAACCTTAAATTCTCTTTTAAATAAATGTTCGTTAAACGGAATTTCCAACTTTTTTAAAAGCCCTAAAACCGAAATATAATTTTGCACTGATTTAAAAACAGAATCTTCATTGTTTTTAATTTCTTGTTCTAATTTTTCTGGTAACAATTTTAAAAGTTGTAAGTTTTTCAAATCTTCTAAACACAATAAAACTGTTTCTTTAAACTTGTTTAAAACTAAACTTTCTTCCTGTGTTGGATAATTTAAGTAAACATAATCTTGATGTGGGCACAGGTTTTTTGCTTTAACAAGTTCGTTTACAAAAATCTCTTCATCAATTTCACCACAAATTTTTATATATCTATTCCATTCAGTTTCGGTAGCATCATAAGGTGGTGTTGCAGTTAAAGCAATAACTTTTACCGATTTTCCTAGCCCTTTCATAAAAACTTCAAGTGCTTTTTGCCATTCGTTTTGCAAATGGTGTGCCTCATCAACACAAATTGTTTTAATTCCGTAATCGTTAATAATTTTAAACATATCAATATTAGAATAATCAATTTTATTATTATCTTCATCAACACAGGCAATTTTATTAATTGCAGAGTGCATGGCTTGATATGTTATTGATGTTATAGGTTTAATATTGTTTAAATCAAAAGAAACATAATCTTCAATATTTTTTCCTTTTGGTAAATACATACTTTCAAACCTATCGCCCCACTGATACCTTATTGTGTTAGTTGGCGATAAAACAATGCAGGGTGAATTTAACCTTCTAATAAGCTCCAACCCTAAAATAGTTTTGCCACTGCCAGGTGCAGCAACAATATGTATTTTATTATTTTTTAAATATTTATCACTAGAATTTAAAACCCTTTGTTGATAAGTTCTAAACTCTCCTAAAAATTTAACATCTTTAAAATCTCTCATACTAAAATTATACATAATAATATAAATTATTTCTAATAAATTTAACTGTAAAATTTATTAGACAAACAAAAAAACTAATCTGCATTTAGATTAGTTTTAATTAAACACTTTATTATTTTATTTAACCTTATCGGTAGAAATTAATTGGTTTTGTTTTTTAGTTAAAGCATTAGCTTTTCCTTTAATTCCAACTTGAATTAATTTTTTATTTAATTCAGTAATATTTGCAGCACCAACAAAAGTTGAAACCTTTTTTGTTTGAACAGGTTTAACAAAATATTTTGAACCTTCAACACAAATAACACCGTTATCAACAGTAACAGGTGTTTTACAGTTTGCCGAACAAATTTCACCTTGCGAATTAATAACAATAAAATCATTTTCAAAATCGGAATATTTGTTTGATAACATTAAGCTTGTGATGCGATGTTTTGCATAAACAGAGTAAGGTAAATTAATATGCCCCCAAACCTTAAATTTGTTATTTTTAAATAAAACACAAACACCCATTTCAGGATTTCTATTAAATTCAATTTCTACTTTTTCTGGTATCCAATATTCAATCAAAGTAAACACTTCCTTTTAAAATACTATACCCAACAAAATAAATTTAGTCAATATGTGAAACTGTTAAAATAAAAAGAAATTTAAAACAATAAATTTTCTTTACAAAAACAACAAATTAAAATAAAATTAAAAAAAACTGTTAGGTATAATATTATGAAAGAAAAAGAATTAGCTGCAAAGTATTATAGAGAATTAGAAAATTTAAAAGCAATTAGAGAACCTTTTGAATGTTCAATTTCTGTTCCTTTACACGGAACCGAACTTAAAAATGTTGACCTTGAAATTTTAAAAAAAGAACTTAAAAATTATGGTTTGTTTTCAGGTTTACAACGGGGAATAAATGACTTTAATTTTATAAATGATAAAGATGAAAGATTTATAATTTCTGTTTGTCCGTTAGAATAAAAATTTAAATTTAATATCTTAAAAACAAAAAACTAATCTATTATAGATTAGTTTTTATTTTATGTTTTACAGTAGTTATTGTCAAAAAGTGTATAGTTTTTAACATAATAATTACACTTTTTAAAAATTAACTTTATTTTTTATGAGTGTAAAAATTCCAAATCGGCAACACCAAAACCAACAAATTTAATATAACTAACTTCTGTTAAATCAACAATTTCATTATCATTAACAGTAGTAACCGTTTTAATTAAATTATTGTTTTTACTATATAATTCCATTGTTAAAGGTTTTCTAACTTCAACAGAAAATCTAGTAAAATTATAACCGTTTATTGTTAATTGCTTTTTTAAAGATTCCAAATTAAAATACAAATTTTTATAGTTAAAATATATTGAACCCCAAGAAGCTTCTGGTTTATCAAGTTGGTAATAAAAATTATAAGTTGATATTCTTGAATAGTCCGAATCATTGTTGTAATAATTTAAGAAACCTGTGTTTTCTAATGGTGTAACATTATATTTAAAGTCAACACCAAAAGCTTGTTCATACTCATAAAATTCATCAAATATATTTTCATTTTTATAATATTTTTTAATGTTGTCAGCCCAAACCGAAAGATCTTCTGCATATAAATTTTCATTTTTTAACCAACCACAAAAATCTTTATACCTACTATGTAAATAAGCAAAAAATCTTGAACCCACCTCATATTGTGAATTAGGCACCAACTCATCTCTTTTTAAATCTAGCAGGTCTTTTTCAAAATCATAAAAATACATTCTTCCTTTTAGGAAATTAATATCATTTAAAATTCCAGAGTAGTTGCCAGAATAAGCATAAGCAACCGAATTTGTTTCGTATAGTTTTTTTGCTGTTAAATATTCAACAAAACTAGCAAAACCTTCTTTAACAACTCCGTTATTATTATAAATAGGTGCCGCCTGAATATCATCTAATGCATGTGCTAGTTCATGAGAAAATGCACTTGTGTTACCAAGAAATAATTCGTAGGTGTTAATATAAATAGTTGCCGACCCACAAGAAGGGAAATAAGTGTTATTTACTTTAATGGTTATTTTTTTGTTTGGTTGCAACCCCGTTACTTCTAACATAGCAGCATAAATTTCTTCTATTAATGTTTTATAATCTGCCTTAACAATTGTTCCAGCTGCTATTTCAATTTTAAAATGTTCTGTTTCTTCTGCTGTTAAATTTTCATAATAAATATCATCTATAAAGCTTTCGGCAGTTATTTTTTCTTCACTTTTTTCTATTACAAAATATTTAACTTGATATTTATAATTCTTATACTTTATTGTTAATGTTTTTGTTCCACAACAACTACTATCAAAACCTTTAACCATTTCACTTGTTACAGGAATTAGTTCTGTGGTTAAATAACCATCAACAACTTCGTTAACTTCAATTTTTACATTTGTTAAATTTATATCTTCATTAAGATAATAAGTTTGATGTAAATTATAAACTTTTGAAATACAATTTAAAAATGTATCATCACTAGAACTTACAACATAATAATTACAATATTGCACTGTTCCGTTATAATTAATTTCAAGTTGTTTTTTACCAATAGTGCTAGTATCAAACCCTGTAATCATATTAGAAAAAACTCTAACTTTTACTAGATTATGTTCCTTATTTAAAACCGAAATTGTTTCATCTCCAACCAAGCCACTATTTTTTAAATAAACCCTATTATCTATATTTGTAGATGAATAAACAATAGGTCCTGTTTTAGGAAAAGCTCCCAATTTATAAAGCCCATATATTCCGCCACCAGAAAACAAGCATATTAAAATTATCACTATAAAACTAGATAATATTTTCTTTTTCAAATTTAACTCCCTAATATCAAGTTTAGTATATCACACACCCAACCATATTAAAAAATTAAATCAATAAAAAAATCAACCCTTGTTTAAGGATTGATTAAATAATGTTAAACACTATCTTTTACTTCTAACATAAATTGCACCTTGTGTTACAAGTGAAATAATTAGCCAAATTGTTGCAAGTAAAACTAAAACATAAATAATTATTGAACCTGCATTGTAACCACCAAAAATCCAATTTACTAGGTCAAAATTGAAAATACCAACTAACCCCCAATTTATTCCACCAATAAACAGAATAATTAAACTAATAATGTTTGCAATAATCATATTACCCTCCCCTTTTTTATATAGTTTGTTTCTTTTAAATAAAATTATACAAAAAGGTTAAAACAAAAAATAACCTTAAATTTAGGTTACTTTTTGGTTTTCCAATAATATGGTTGCAATTCTTTTAATAATTTAAAAATTATCTTGTTTTCCTTGTTAGTTACAGCACATTTAACTGTTTCACCAAAATAAAATAATCTTTCTTGGCAAACACCACAAGGCGAAATAATTTCCATAAAATCAGAGTTTTCCTGTTTAACAACACACATACAATGTGTAATTTTTTTATCAAACTTATGTGCTTCAAGTATTGCACCTGTTTCTGCACACAAATCAACAGCAGAATTAACCGTTTCGTTCCAAACACTTGTGTAATAATAATCATCAGCTGTTCTAACTATGCCAACAGCACCTTGCCCTGATTTATACCTTTCAATTAAAAAATCACAAGCAGTTTTGTACATTTTTTGTCCAATTTCTTTATCAATCATAATTTAACCCCAATTATCCGTTACACAATCGGCTCCATATAATTTACTTTCTTGTTTGTTTTAATAGCATATTCAATCTCTGATTTTGTGCTAGAACCAATATAACCACCTTTGTTAATTACAAAAATTTCGTCAGCCATGTCAATTTTTCTTTTATGCATATCGTCTAGCATTTCTTTTGTGCCTTCACTCCAAACTTCGCTATCGCCAGAATGTCCAAATAAACCAACTGAAATAACAATGTTTCCTTCTAACGACAATCTTTTTTGTTCTTTTAAAAAATCATCTTTAAATTTTGTGCTACCACAAAGAGTAATAACTTTATACTTTCCTACCATTTTAAAATCTCCTTACACTTTAATTTTAACATTAAACAAAATATTTAAAAAGAAAAAATTAGCAATAAACTATAACATATTAAACAACCATGCCAAGCTCAACCATTCTCTTTCTTCTTAAATTTTTGTAAATTCTTAACCACCGTTTTAACAACAACATCAACTATTGCCAAAATTAAAACTAAAAAGAATAAAATATGTCCACTAGTAATAATTGCCATATCTTCTAAAAGTCCAGCCACAGTTTGATAAGTGTAAAGCCCCAAACTGATGGAACAAACCTTGTTTACAACCTTATTAGAAAATGGTATTTGTGCTGAAAAATAAATCACTAGCGGGAAAAGCAATATAATACAAACAGAATCCTGAATAATTGTTTTAGGTGGAATAATTGACATAACAAAAATCAATAAAAAGGATATCGCACACATTAATATTGTTGCAATTTTTAATGTTTTGTTTTTATCATAAAGAGTTGGTATTTGATAAATTAATATTCCACCACCAACACCAGCAAGCCCCCTATAAATTCCAAAATCAGTAAACCTTCCCAAAGTTAAAAACAAGCACACAGCAACAATTGCGGCAGTTGTTAAATTAAATGCCATTTTGTTTTTAATAAACCTATTAAGCAAATAATAAACAGCAAAAATACAAAGCAGATGTGGAATATACCACAAATATCCCCAAGGGCTAGTATAAAACCCTTCGTAAAACTTAATATAACCAACAATTTGAAAAACAAAGCAAATTAAAAAAGTTATCATCATAGGTTTAAATTTTAACCAAACAAACTTCACAGCATCTTTAACAACACTGTCAGTTTTATCTTGCTTAAAAACAGATGGTAAAAAGAAAAATCCACTTAACAGAAAAAAGAAATCAACAGCAATTCTGCCATTTGTAAACATTTGAGACCTTACAATTGCTGAATATCCATGATAATACATCACCCAAAGTGATGCAAACAATCGTAAAATTTCCAATATTGAATTTCTACCAACCCTTCCTGTTTCCATACTTTCATTATTTAATTTATTAATTTAAAAGTCAAATATTTTATATAACAACATTTATAACTGTTTATTAAAAAATCACAAATAATAAAACAACAATAAAAATATTAAAGGTTAAAAATAAAAATTTTTATTATATTTATAAAAACAATGCTAGTTGCGACAAATTTTGTAAATAAAACTTTTATTTAATCATTGACAATTAAGTCCCGTTTTGTTAAACTATCAATGCTTTTAAAAGCACAATATTTGGAGAGATACTCAAGAGGTCGAAGAGGAGGCCCTGCTAAGGCCTTAG
>JAZNIS010000089.1:0-14775 GCA_045577635.1 Clostridia bacterium | reverse complement strand
ATTTTTACCCCTTAAATTATATTATATATAATATAGTATTATATAATTGGCTTACTTATGACTTTACAAACAAATATTATTATGTTAAAATATTTAAAAATTTGGGTAGATTATTAATTTATTTATAAATTAATTTTGATTTGAGGTATAAATTTGAGCAGAGTTGTACTAAAACTAGAAAATGTTACCAAAGCTTTTGAAGATAGAGTTGCGGTTAATAACATCTCCTTTGAAATTAACGAAGGGGAAATTTTTGGTTTCCTAGGACCAAATGGTGCTGGTAAAACAACCACAATGAGAATGATTTGTGGATTAACAAAACCAACACATGGAACAATTACAGTTTGTGGATATAATGTTCAACACGATTTAGAAAAAGCTATGAAAGTTACCGGTGGAATTATTGAAAATCCATTAATGTATGGTTACATGACTGGTTACGACAACTTAAAATATTATGCAAGCTTGTATAAAGGAATTTCAAAGCAAACCATTCTAGCTTATGGTAAAATTGTTGGTTTAGAACATCGTTTAAAAGATAAAGTTAAACACTACTCTTTAGGTATGAGACAAAGATTAGGTATTGCACAAGCTTTACTACACAACCCTAAACTTCTTGTACTAGACGAACCTTTTAGTGGTTTAGACCCACAAGGTGTTGTTGAAATGAGAAATTTCCTTAAAAATCTGGCTCAAAAATATAAAATTGCAATCATGGTAAGTTCACATATGTTGGCAGAAATGGAACAATTGTGTGATACTTTAGCAGTTATTAATAATGGTCAATTAATTGAACTTAAAACAATTCGTCAATTAAAAGAAGGAATTGTTGGTTCAAGAAGAATTAAAATCAAAGTTGACTACCCTAACTTCGCTGGCAAAATTGTTATTAATGAATTTAGATATAAAGTTGATGTTGCCGGAAACAGTATTTACATATCTGCCGGTGAAGAACAAGTTTCAGAAATTAGTAAAAGATTACTTGAAAACGGTTTATCAATTTTCGGTGTTGAATTTGTTTCAAAATCTTTAGAAGATATATTTATTGAATTAATCAAACAAAAAACAAACGGAAGAATTGAAATTTTCTAATAAGGAGTAAACTATGGGTGTTTTTAGAATTGCCCGTGCGGAATTTATTAAAATATTTAAAAAACCTAGTGTTTATTTGATGGGTGTTATTTTAGCAGCTGTCTTAGTTTTGTCTTTATTGTTTTTTGAACCAGGAAATAAACAAAGTTACAATGTTAATTTAGATGGTGTCACCGTTGGACAAGTTTACGATAAATTCACTAATGACGAAAATGTTTCAAGTGGCGACATTAAGCAATCAAAATACAATCAAACAATTGCAGATAACCTAACAAAAATTAACTTCTATGAAGTTTTAAACGAAAGAAACTCTTCCCTAAAAAAAGTTAATGATGAGTTTGTTGTTTTATATAACGATTTAGCTGCAAAAGTTGCAACAAAAAATGATGTTGAAATTGAAGCTGTTTATACATCAGTTAAAAATAAAATTAATGAATATAATCAGGTTTACAATAATATTCAAGATTTAAAATCAAATTGTGAGTTTTATAATACATTTACAAATTTATCAATCTACACAAAATCAAAAGAAGATTTACAAAATTTAATTAATAGATCTAAAAACGACAAAGCAAGTGTATTTGTTAACCTAATTAAAAGTAGCGAATATATTTCAAAACTAAACACAATTTATTCTACAAATGAAGATTTTGTTAGATCAACATTGAACTATTATGCTGATTCTATTTCAAAAAAACAAAATGATTATTACAATCGTGTAATTAACAACCCTACCCCAGATCAAGATTCTTTTTTAAGTTTAAAACAAACACTTGAAACTGAAGTTGCAAATTTTCTATCAAACTTAAAACAATTATCTGAAAGCAAATATCCGTTAGTGTTTATTAATAAAGAAGAATACGATAAAATTATTAAAAATACAGCCGATGCTCAAACAGTGTTAGAATCATTTAGTTCAGAAGCTAATGCAACAAAACCGGCTTATGAAAGACATAAAATTATTGTAAATAAATTACTAACATTAAATTTATCTGACAACATTAAAAAATTTAAAGATACAATTATTGATTTTGATGTTAACACAACAACCCTATCATCTTTAAGAAAAGTGATTTCAGAGAGGGTTGAAGAATTAAAAATTGGTTTAACAGAAAGTATTGTAACAGCAAACAAAAATTCACAATCTAAAGTTCAAAAAGACATTGATGAATTAAACGAAATAATCACTTGTTATAAAGTTTTAACCCTAAACTCTACTGTATTAGTAGATAATACAATTAATTTAGAAGCAATTAAAGTTTTAGATTCAAACAAAATTAACAAATATATCGGTTTTGAAAAATTTAACCTATATGAAAAAACAGAAGAGTTAGCAAGAACAAATTATTTTATTGAATCGGGCACTTACAATCAACAATACAATGATGTTTTCGCATTCAACAAAAATAGTGGTGCAGAAACATCAGCTTATGACTTTATGTTTTACGGAATGGAAATTGCAACATTAGTTATAACAATTTTTGCAATATTCCTAGCAGCAAGTTTAATGGCATCTGAATATGATAGTGGAACAATAAAATTACTTGCTATGCGACCATTTAAAAGATGGAAAATAATTACTGGAAAATTGCTAGCAACCATGACATTTGTATTCTTGTTTGTATTATTTAGTTTTGGTATTTGTACTGTTGCAGGAATTTGTCTATACCCTATTGATAACACTTTAATTTTAACAGTATTTAATTCAGGAATCCCATTTGCAATTCATCCATTAGCTTTAATGGGAATTAATTTAGGATGTATTCTTTTGGAAATTTTCTTCTATACAATTATAGCATTATCAATTTCTACCATTTTCCGTTCATATACAGCTGCAATTTCAATATCATGCATTATGTATATTTTAGCAGTTAGCTTTAATATTTTATTTGGCGGAGCTTTCTGGTATTCGTTTATTCCATTTATTAATGCTGATTTCTTTAAATTCTTTGGTGGAAGTTTCCTAATTACACAATCTTCAGCATTTAATACAATGTTTACACCAACACTACTTTCAAATGCAAATTTCCTATTATCAATTGGAATTTATGGTGTAACAGTATTTGTGTTTATGGTTTTAACTTATATCATATTTAAAGTTAGAGATTTCTAAAATAAAAAGAATTGGATATTTAAATCCAATTCTTTTTTTATTTTATTACATTTGAATTATCTTCTATTTGTTTTCTTGCTAATGCATCACACCTATTATTAAGTTCGTTATCAGCATGTCCTTTAACTTTAACCCAAGTAACAGAATGTGGTTTAATAACCTCTAAAAGTTCTTGCCACAAATCAACATTTAAAACAGGTTTTTTACCAGCTGTTCGCCAATTATTTTTTTGCCAATTATCCAACCACCCCTCTAAAAAAGCATTTAAAGTGTATGCGGAATCAGAATAAACTGTAACATCACAAGGTTCTTTTAACAATTTAAAACCTTCAATTACCGCTGTTATTTCCATTCTGTTATTAGTGGTATTTTCACAAAATCCAGAAAATTCTTTTTTGACTTCATTATATTTTAAAACAATACCATAACCACCAGGACCGGGATTATATGAACAAGCTCCATCAGTATATAATTCTACTTTTTTCATTACTAAATTCCTTATAAATCATCTATAAAAATAATAACATTTTTAAAAATTTAAACCAAACTATTTAATGTAATTTATTGACATTTACATAATATTAAATTATAATCTAAAAGTCAGTAAAGATAAATAATAATATTTAGGGGCGTGGTTCATCGGTAGAATAGGGGTCTCCAAAACCTTTGAGGAGGGTTCGATTCCTTCCGCCCCTGCCAAATAAGAAGATTACAATAGTAATCTTCTTTTATTTTTATTTGATAAAAAAAAAGACAATCAATTTTGATTGTCTTTAATTTTTATTTTGCATATTCTACACTTCTAGTTTCTCTAATTACATTAACTTTAATAGTGCCCGGATATTCCATTTCTTTTTCAATTTTTTGAGCAATATCCTTTGCCATAAATAACGCTTCATCATCGTTAACTTCATTAGGTTTAACAACAATTCTTACTTCCCTACCAGCTTGAATAGCAAAAGATTTTTCAACACCTTTAAAGCTATTTGCAATTTCTTCAAGTTTTTGTAATCTTTTAATGTAAGTTTCCAAACTTTCTCTTCTAGCACCTGGTCTAGAACTAGAAATAGCATCAGCAGCCTGAACTAGAATTGCTTCTAAACTTTCAAACTCACAATCACCATGATGTGCAGCAATACAATGAATTACTTCTTTGTTTTCTTTATATTTTTTTGCTAAATCAACACCAATAGTAACATGTGTTCCTTCAACTTCGTGGTCAACAGCTTTACCAATATCGTGTAATAATCCACCCCTTTTAGCAACATTAACATTTGCACCAAGTTCAGCAGCCATTAAACCAGCTAAATAAGAAACTTCTAAACTGTGTTTTAAAACATTTTGTCCGTAACTTGTACGATATTTTAATCTACCCAATACTTTAATTAATTCAGGGTGTAATCCATTAATTCCTGCATCAAATGCAGCAGATTCACCAGCTTCTTTAATTGTTACTTCCATATCACGAGTAACTTTTTCAACCATTTCTTCAATTCTGGTTGGATGAATTCTTCCATCTAAAATTAATTTTTCTAAAGAAATTCTAGCAATTTCCCTTCTAACAGGATCAAACGATGATAGAACAACTGCTTCTGGAGTGTCATCAATAATTAAATCAACACCTGTAGCATTTTCTAATGCTCTAATGTTTCTGCCTTCTCTACCAATAATTCTACCCTTCATTTCATCACTAGGTAATGTAACTGACGAAACAGTAACTTCACTTGTATGGTCAGCAGCACATTTTTGAATTGCTAAAGTAATAATATCTTTTGCTTTTTTATCTGCTTCATCTTTTGCTGTTTGTTCAATATTTCTAACAATAACAGCAGCATCTTTTTTAGCTTCATCTTCAAATTTAGCAATTAATTGATTTTTAGCATCTTCTTTTGAAAGACCTGCAACTTTTTCAAGTTCAGCAACAATTTGTTCTGTAACTTTGTTTTGTTCAGCAATTGCTTTATCAATTTCTTGTTCTTTATTTTCTAATTGTAATTTCATATGTTCAATAGATTCAATTTTACTATCTAACATCATTTCTCTTTTTGTAATAAAATCTTCTCTTTGAACTATTCTGTTTTCAGCTTTTTGAATTTCAGCTCGTCTTTCCTTAAGTTCAGCATCACATTCATTTTTTAATTTTAAAACTTCATCCTTAGCTTCTAAAACTGCTTCTTTTTTAACAGTTTTTGCTTCGGCAAGAGCTTCTTGAATAATGTTGGCAGCAGTTGCTTTATTCTTATCTGCTTTCTTTTTTGACAAAACAGAGTTTAAAAACATTCCTGCAGGCACTGCAATTAACATGCATACCACACCAACAATAATGCTAACAACAGGAGTTGACAATGCTAATAAACTAAACATTGCACTTTGTGTCATTCTTATTTCTCCTTTTATTAAATTTTAATAGTACAATTTATTAACCCTTACAATAAATATAAGGAAATTATTTGATATATTAAATATGCTTTTGCATTACTCAAAAACAATATTTACTACATTATTAATTTTAGTTTAAAGTTGGCAATTTGTCAAACAATATATTTATAAAAAAAAGTCGAAAATAATCCGACTTTTCTTATTATAGTTCGTTTGTATTAACCACTTCAATTTTAGAAATAGCATCATCAATTAATTCTGCAATTTTTAATCTTTCTTCTTCTTTTAAAACCTTTTCCATTTTAGGTTTAATGATTGGATGTTCAGGTAAAAATACTGTACAACAATCTTCATAAGGCAAAATAGAAGTTTCGTAAGTGTTTATCTTTTTACTAATTTCAATAATATCTTCCTTATCCATAGCAATTAACGGACGAAGAACAGGCAAATCGCAAACAACAGCATTTGTCACAGTCATACTTTCAATGGTTTGCGATGCAACTTGTGCTAAGCTTTCACCTGTAATAATTGCCTTTAAATCGTTGTTTTTTGCAATTTTTTCAGCAATTCTCATCATGATTCTTCTCATTAAAGTAATCATATATTCTGGTTTACAATTTTTATGAATTTCTTCTTGAATTTTAGTAAAAGGTACAATATGTAATTTAATATTTCCTGTATATTCACTAATAATTTTTGCTAATGAAATAACCTTATCTTTTGCAAGTTCGCTAGTATATGGAAAACTATGAAAATGTATTGCTTGTAAAGGCATACCCCTTTTGCTCATTAAGTACCCAGCAACAGGGCTATCTATTCCACCAGAAAGCAATAATAAACCCGCACCAGAAGAACCAACAGGCATACCACCAACTGCCTTTAAAATTTTACTATAAATGTAGGTGTTGCCATCTTCTCTAATTTCAATATAAATTGTGGTTTCAGGTTTGCTTAAATTAACTTTAAGTTTTGGATATTTACTTAAAATAACACCACCCATTAGTGCGGCAAATTCTGTTGATTGAATTGGGAAAAACTTATCTGCCCTTTTAACATCTACCTTAAAAGTGTTTGTGTTAATTTCAATATTTTTTAAACAATCTTCAATATCTTCCCTATTGGCTTTTACAACAAAACATGGACTAATAGAATATACTCCAAAAACATTACATACTTTTTCCATTATTTCATTTTCATAAAGTTCATCATAATCAGTTAAAATATATCTACCCGAAATCTTTGTTAACTTAATTTCAAATTCTTTTAAAGCATTTAAAATATTGTGTATAAGCATTTTTTCAAACACATGTTTATTTTTTCCCTTTAAAAAAATTTCACCAAATCTAATTAATATCGCTTTATTCATAATTTATCCTACTTTAATATTTTAATATATCTATTACAAGTTTCTTTTATAACCTTTGCGGCAGTTATAACTTCATCAACCGTATTAAACTCACTAAAACTTACTCTCACTGAACTAATAATTAATTCAGCAGGAATACCCATAGCTTTTAAAATGCGGTTATCAGTGTGTTTGCTAGAACATGCAGAGCCATTACTAATTAAAACACCTTGCTCTTCTGCCATATGTAAAATTGTTTCTGCTTTAACCTTTTTAACGGCAAAAGATATAATGTAAGGAGAACAATTTTCGGTTGAGTTTAATGAAACATAGAAATCGGTTGTTAATTCTTGTAAAAACATATTTTTTAATTGTTTAACTTTTTCATAATTAGTTTTTTGATTATTAACAACAATTTCAGCTGCAACACCAAAAGAAATTATTCCACATGTATTTTCTGTTCCACTTCTTAAACCAAATTCTTGACCACCACCAAAAACTGATTGTTTTAGATTTATACCCTTTTTAACATATAGAGCACCAACACCTTTTGGTCCATGGACTTTGTGTGCACTAATAGTATATAAATCAACACCCAAATCTTTAACATTAACTTGAATTTTGCCAAAAGCTTGAACACCGTCACAATGGAAAATAATGTTTGGATTTGATGCTTTTGCAATTCTTACTAATCTTTTAATATCATTAACTGCACCTGTTTCATTACACACATGCATAATAGATACAAAAGATGCATCTTTAACTTTCTCTTTAAAGTCAACTTCATCAACAACACCATCAGATGTTAAATTAACATACTCAACTTTATAGCCAGAATTTTCTAAATTTTTTGCAACATTAAAAACAGAAGGATGTTCTGAATAAGAAAACAATAATTTACCAAAGTTTTTTCTAATACAACCATTTATAGCCATATTATTTGCTTCAGTTGCACCAGAAGTAAATATTAAATTATCAATATTATTAGCTCCAAGAAGTTTCAAAATTAAATTTCTTGTGTTATTAACTAATTTTAAAACATCTGAACCACTTTTATATAATGCCGATGCATTATAAAAATTATTTATACTTTGTTTATTGTATTCGTTAAGTGCTTCATCATATATTTTTGTTGTACTTGCATTATCTAAAAATATCATTATTAAACTTCCTTTTAACAAAGATAATTTTATCACAGTATACAAAATTTAACAATAAAAATTTTTTAATACGGAACAAAGTTTAACAAGGTATCAAGAGTGTCGGAATATAGATATACTTCAGGAACTTGTCCAACAATAATACTTTCAGAAATTAATACCTGCCTAGTTGTGTTATATTTAGTACTTAAAAGTGGCAAAACAACACCAACATCAGCCGAAATTTTCAAATAAATCTTATGATTAGTTTGGTTAATACCAGCTGTTTCAAATTGGGATAAAAAAGAACAGTTAACTGCACCAATCGGATTAACCTTTAACTTAATTTTAGGCCCTCTCCCAACAAAAAATGGAATTCCTGTAAATGACCCCACAGGAATAGTAACACCTGATCTTCCATACTCTTCAATTTTTGTTTCTGTTGTCTGTGCCAAATCTTTACTCATGTTATTTATTTCTAAAGAATTGGCTTGAATCATACTAATATTACCCAGCTCATCGGTAATAATATTAACTAAATCTTCGTAAACGATTGAATTAATTACAACATCTGCAATCGCACTATTCATAGCTTTTGTTGCAAGTGCTTTTGACTTTAACTCAATTGTGTCAGCGATAATTGTGTTTATACTTGTTTTAACCATAAAAAAAATTAAAATAAGAAACAAAACAATAATTAAACAAATAAATGTTCTTTTTTTATTTAGTTTAAAAATAAAACTAGTTTTTTTTATCATATTAAAATATATGAAAATAAAATTATATTAAAACCAAAACTTTTAATATTTTTTTGTTTTACTATTAAATATTAATCCAAAAATAAAAGCAGAAACAACTGCACATGTTATTCCGGCAGCAGTTGCAGTTAATCCACCAGAAAATGCACCTAAAAAGCCCATTTCCTTAACACCCTGTATCGCACCTTTCGCCAAACTTCTACCAAAACCGGTAATAGGAACTAAAACACCCGCTTTTGCAAAATTAACAAGTGGATCATATAAACCAAAACCTTCCAATAAAGCCCCAATACTAACAAATAAAACTAAAATTCTTGAGCTTGTAATTTTTGTTTTAATTATTAAAACTTGTCCAAGCATACATATAAAGCCACCAATTAAAAAAACTTTTAGATAGGTTAAAAATATATCCATTACTTTTTCTTACTCCTAATTTTTTCATCTCTTTCAATAACAATAGCATGGCAAATTCCAGGAATAGAATCACCTTGTTGACTACTTAATGTGCTTAATAATGCACCTGTTGCAGCAAATAACACTTTATTAAAAACACCATCGTTCATTTTTTGTAAAATATACGAATTTAAAATTACAGCACTACAACCACAACCACTTCCACCTTGATAAGTTTTTTGATCGTTACTAAAAATCATTTGACCACAATCATTGTAATTTTTACCCAATTTCCAACCATTGTGCTCCATTAAATCCATTAATATTTCTGAGCCAAGTTTACCTAAATCACCTGTAACTATTAAATCGTAATCATCAGGTGTTGTTTTAGTGTCTTTAAAATGAGAAATTAATGTGCTCATTGCTGCAGGTGCCATAGCTGCTCCCATGTTATTTACATCTTTAATTCCATAATCTGTAACTTTACCCAATGTTGCCTTAGTAATATAGTGTCCTTTTGAATTTAATGACAAAACAGAACTACCAGCCCCTGTAACTGTCCACTGACTTGTTGGAGGCCTTTGATTACCTAATTCCAAAGGAAATCTATATTGTCTCTCTGCCGTTGAAAAATGTGTACCAGAAGCACAAACCACTTTATTAAAATATTCAGCATTTACAAAAGAAGCCCCAACAGCTAAACTTTCTGCCATAGTACTACATGCACCATAAATACCCAAAAAAGGACGATCAAAATGTCTTGCAGCAAAAGATGTTGAAATTATTTGATTTAATAAATCTCCACCAATAATTAAATCTATATCATTAATGCTTAATTTTGTGTTTTTTACCGAATTACTAATAGCAAACTCTAAAATTTTTCGTTCAGCATGTTCAAATGATGTTTCTCCAAACAAATCATCATCTAAAATGTAATTAAAATATTCTTTAAAGGGTCCATTTCCTTCCTTTTCTCCAACAACACTATAACTACTAATAATTTGTGGTCTATTATTAAAAACAATAGTTTGATCACCTAATTTATTACTCATAAAAACCCCTTACAACAACAAATATATTAAACCTGTAACAAAACTAATTACAAGTCCACAAACTATAACTGGTCCGGCAACTGTAAACATTTTTACACAAAGTCCGAAAATTATACCTTCCTTCTTAAATTCAACGGCAGGGCTTGTTATTGAGTTAGAAAACCCGGTTATTGGAACAATTGAACCAGCACCTGCAAAAATCCCAATCCTGTCATACAAGCCCAATCCAGTAAGCAAACTAGCTATAAAAATCAAAATAATAAGCATCCATGCTGTCGCTTCTTCTAAACCCATTAATGGAAATATAAGCATTAATACATCACTAATTGCTTGCCCCAAAACACAAATAAATCCCCCAACCAAATAAGCCCAAATTAATGTTGGAAAACTTTTTGTTTTAGGTATTTTAGATTCAACATATTTGTTATATTGTTCATTTCTTTTAATATGACTTTCTTTTTCCATTACAACTCCACTTACATAATTTTTAACAATAAAAAACTTTTTAAACAAAAAAATAAATATTTATTTAAAATTTATACAAACTAACAATAATTAAAGTTTAGGAGGAATTTATGAATAAAAAAGGAGTTATTATTACAAGCATTGTTTGTGGAAGTTTGATATTACTTGGCTGCACAACACCAACACAACCCACAAATATAGCAAAATCATTAGATATGAATTTAAATAATTTAACAACAACAATTAAAAAACTAGACACAATAGATAATTCATATTTGTCTAATCCAGATATATACCCTATAACAAATGTTAACAATATTAAATCTGCAAACAATCAAAATATATCAACACTTAAAATTAGCACAAATGATTTTAATTTATATGTACCACAAATTAAAAGCAGAAAAAAAATTGCAACAGAAAATAATGTTGTAAACGAAAAAGAAGAATCTAACGAATCAAATAACGAAATTAATAATAATGAAGAAACCATTGATAAAGAAACTTCAAACCAAAACGAAACTGTTTATTTTTATAGTATTAAACCAATTAAATATCTACCAAGATATTATAGCGATTTTAGTTATGATAAAAATGTTGATTATTTAAGCAACTATATTAACAAAGTTAGAAATTTATATGCAATTACAAGTGATGCAATTTTGGCCAATAATCAATTAAACAATTTTAAAAACAATATAATTGTTTATTGTTTAGAAATAAAAGAACTAAACAATTCAATTAAGGATGGAAGTTTTGTCCCAACAAGCCAACAAGTAGCTGCTCTAAACAATTATATTGATGATATAAAAATTACAATTAAACGAATTAAAAAATGTAACGGTGATTTATCAGATGAAGTAAGCAGCATAAACAAAACTGATGTTGGTGGAATAACCACGGGAATTGATGTAATTAATAGTAATTATTTAACAGTTTTAAACCATTTAGATACTAGAATAACCTATTTAAAAAATGCATTAACCACACTAGAACAAATTAAACAACTTTTACAAGAATCACAAAATATAGTTGAATCTAACCCAGAAATTAGCGAACAGGTTTTAGAAAAAGAAATAATAATAGAACAACCTGAATTAAATAAAAATAATACCGTTGAAAACACAACAGAACAAGAAGAAAATGCTGTAATTGATAATAATACAATTAACAATGATTCTTTGATAGATGAAAACAATTTAACAGAAAAAGAAATAGTTGATAATATTGTTGAAAACAAAAATGAAGCAATAACTGACACAACTGATTCTGATGTTGATGTTGATGATAATGAAACCACTAATAAAAATATTGATAGTTATTTAAATACAAATAACAATTTAGATACCTACAAACCTGAAATTAATGAAACTGTTAATAATAATGTTGATGAAACTGCAATTGTTACACCACCAGCTCCTGCTGTTGATAACACAAGCAATAATGCCATTGTTAATAATAATGGATTAAACAACACAATTGTAGACAATGAAAAAATAAATGCTCCAAATGGCACATTTCAAAATGGAATTATCACACAAAACAATTTAAATAATGGTGTTAATAATGGAGTTAATGGAAATAACAGTGGTTATACATCATCTGCACAATATATAAACAATAGCAACTTTAAAAACACAAATAAAAATATTGACACTTACGGATATAACACAATGATTGATATGATTAATAATGGAACAGTTAACAATGGTATTAACACACTTAATGTAAGTGAAGGTGCAAAACCATCAATGGTTAGTGGCGACAAGGTAAATTGTGAAGATTGTTGTGAAAATAATGAATGTGTTAATAATAATGAAAATACAGAAATATTAAATGAAAGTGAAAGTGAATATAATGAAAACTGTAAAAATGAGTGTGAAAATTTAGAAATTGAACAACTTTCATCAACAGAAACAGACAAAAAAACAGATAATTATGAAGCAGAATTACTATAAAATTACGGTACTATTCAACAAACAAAAAAGCACTATATTTAGTGCTTTTTTTATATTAGCATAGTATTTTTGAATAGTATTTTAATTTGCATCATTCATCTTCATTTTAATTTGATTTAAAATTTTACTTTCTAACCTGCTAACCTGAACCTGACTAACCCCTAAAATATCAGCAATTTCCCTTTGGGTTTTATCTCTAAAATATCTCATAATAATAATTTTCTTGTCTCTTGGGGATAGTTCTTTAACAATACTCAATAATAAAAAATAATCCATTTGTTTTTCAATTGGCTTATCATCAGGTATTTTTTCAATCAACATTTGTGTACTATCTTCACCTTCACCACCAACCTGTGAATATAACGATAAAGGGGTTATAGAACTTTCCATAGCAAAAACAATTTCTTGTGAAGAAACATTAAAACGGTCTGCAATTGTTAATATATCTGGCGATTTATAATTAACTGAAACATATTCTTCAATAAATTTATTAATTTGAACACTTAATTGTTTTACACTTCGTGACACCTTAATTATGCCGGTGTCTCTTAAATATCTTTTAATTTCTCCTGCAATCATTGGCACAGCATAAGTTGAAAATTTAACATTGAAATCTTTATTAAAATTTTGAATTGCTTTTAAAAAACCCAAACTGCCAATTTGATATAAATCTTCATATTCAACACCTTTGTTAATATATCTTTTAACAACACTTTTAATTAACGGAGAATTTTCATTAACCAATTTTTCTTTTGCAGCTTCATCATTCTTTTGTGCCTTATCAATAAGTATTAAAGTGTCTGCAAAATCCAGCATATCAACCTCCAATAAATTCTGCCTCATTCTCCAATTTTTTAATTAAAATAACTTCTGTTCCTTTATTTAAATAAGAATTAACAATTAACTTATCCATAAAACTTTCCATAACGGTAAACCCCATACCACTTCGTTCACTATTTGGTTTTGAAGTATAAAATGGTTCTTTTGCCCTATTAACATCAGGAATTCCAACACCAAAATCTTTTACAGATATGTAAATTTCATTAGAACTTAACTTTACATTAATTTCAATGTTTCCTACACTATTTGGATATGCATGTACAACACAATTTGTAACAGCTTCACTAACGGCAGTTTTAATATCAGTAATTAGTTCAATACTTGGGTTAAGTGGCAAGCAAAAACTTGCTACACAGCTTCTTGCAAATCCTTCATTTTCACTTAAACTTAAAAAACTTAAACTCAATTCATTTCTATATTCCATATTAACTCCTTAATTAACTAATTTTAGGCATAATTTCATACAGCCCGGTCATTCTAAATATTTTTTCAATATGCAAACTAGGATTACAAATATAAATTGGAATTTGTAACAACTTTAATTTTTTATATCTACCAATTAAAACACCTATACCTGTGCTATCCATGAATTCAAGTTCAGAAAGATCAATAATAACCTGATTAAATTTTGACTGATTAAATAAATTATCTAAATTATTTCTGGTATAAGAAGCCGAATATTCATCAAGTTCACCTATTAACATAATATATAAAGTGTTATTATAAGTTCTGCTTTTTATATTCATAAAATAAACCTCCAACAAACTACTTTTTAATATTTTAACAAAAAAAAATTTAAAAATTTCTATAAGTTTTGTTGAAATATAAATGTTTTTTTTCTTTTTAATAAAAAATAACAAATGGAAAAAATGCCTTTATTAATAGATTTTTTTATAAGAAAAGAAATAATGTATAATAAATAAAAAGTTAATAAATAATTTAATTAAAAAATATTAAAATTTTTAATTTTTTTATTGACAAATTGCTATGGTTAGTGTAGAATTCTATTGTCAGCACTTAAGGACAATATCGGGGTGTAGCGCAGTTTGGTAGCGCACTTGATTTGGGATCAAGGGGCCGGGAGTTCGAGTCTCTTCACCCCGACCAATTAATTTGTTCTATGGGCCTTTAGCTCAGTTGGTTAGAGCAACCGGCTCATAACCGGTCGGTCCGGGGTTCAAGTCCCTGAACGCCCACCAATATCAATTTCATTGGTAATTAACTTTTATGGCTCGTTAGTT
>JAZNIS010000088.1:0-12281 GCA_045577635.1 Clostridia bacterium | reverse complement strand
CACAAGGTTACAAACGACAATTAAAATCTAATTAGTAGTAAGATAGAATAGACTAATTAGTTCTGTATTCTAAGTTATGTTTATTAAAAAATGTTCCCCACTGTAGGAACATTTTTTTTGTGTTTTTTAGAGTGTCTTTCTCGGCACTCTTTTTTTTGTTTTAATTATCTTTGACAAAATTTGGTTATTATGATAATTTTAAAAAAATGATTGGGGGTTATTAGTTATGAATAAAAAATTTATTAGTTTGTTGCTTGGTGGGGTAATGTGTTTAAGTGTTGGGGCACTTGCTGGTTGTGATGCTGTTACTCCGGAACAATTATCTAATTATTTAAAACATGGTGTAGATGTTCCAACCGAAGAAACAGGTGAAGTTGGTACATATTATTATGAAACCGATGAAGGAAATATGTGGTATAGATACGAAGATAAAGGTTGGACCATTATTTCTAATTTAAAAGGTGAAAAAGGTGATAAAGGTGATCCTGGTGATTCTGCCGAAATGCCTGATTATATTATTGAAAAAGAATATAGTTTAATGAATATGTTTGTTATTGCAGATTATACTGATGTTCCAGGTTACTATCCATATACATCTGGTCAATTTGTTACTTCTTTAACAGGTTCTATTGATTTGGCAGATTGTAAAGTTGTTGTTGAAAAAGAAAAGGCAAGTTTAGTTTACACAAAAACTGACGGTGAAAATACAGCTGTTGCAACTTATTCGTTTATTTTGGTTGATGCTGAAAGTTCTCAACCAACATTTACTTATGATACTTGTGTTGTTACATTAAATGGTGAAGTTGTTGTTGATTACACCGATGAAACATTAAACGAACTAATGGATATTACTGATGTTATTACAAACGATTATATTTACCGTTCAGGTGATACTTCTGTTAAATTAATTTCGCAAGATACTTCATTTACAGTTTATTTTCAATTAAGAAATTCTGATACAAAAGAACCTATTTTAATTACACAATTATATGGTTATTAAAATTAAATAAAGAGAGCCTGTTTTAGGTTCTCTTTTTTAATCAGTATGATATTGTGTAATTATTTGACAAAAGTATAAATTTAAGAGTATATTAATAAAAAATGGCAGGGATTTTATGAGAAAATTTAAGATTTTTCAAAATTTTATTAATTTTGGTAAAAAATATAGAAAGATAGAACAAAAATATCATGAAGATGCATTAAGAAACAGGGCAGTAATAGATTTTATTACTCACATATTATTTGTTGCAACTCCTGTTTTTGCTTTGTGGGGTGCATTTAGGCTTCCAACTGATAATAGTGGTGCTTTGGCATTTAAATTTTTATGTATCGCACTAACTTTAATCATTTTTAAAGGTCCAGCAGATTTTATTGTGTTTGGTATTGTTGCATTAAGGCACAATTTAAGAATGAAAATTGAAAACAAAATTACTGATGTTGTTGAAAATAACATTCCTAAACCAGAGAATAGTAATCCTAATACCGATGTTGTTGTTGAAACAACTAATGTAACAATGGAAGATGATAGGGAAGTTCGTAGTAAAAAAGATAAGTTTTTTGGAATTTTTGCAATAGTTTATTCTATTTTAGCAATAATTGCTTTTATTGTTTTGGGAATTTATTTCTTTTCAACATTATAAAAAAATAAAAACCACTAATATTTAGTGGTTTTTTTGTTTATTCTTTGTTTTCTAAATTTTCAGGTTTATTTTTTTTAGTGAATTTGTTAATGAAGTATATTGAAAAGTAACCACACAATAGGCCTAAAATTCCATAAACAACAATTATTGCAAGCATTGTAAATGTTTCGCTAAAACTGTTTAATGGATTCATAGATTTTCCCAAACCACTAAAAGTTAACATAATCCCTAAAAAAATTCCTGAAATATTGTTTGTCCAAAATTTTTCGGTGTTTTCAAGGTACATAACTAGTGCATTAACAACAAATACACCAAGCAAACAACTTATGCTTATTGTGTAAACATTTAATGTGAAAGAACTTGTTATTGTCATCATTAAAATTGCAGATAAAAAACCAATTATACTACCAATAAGTGCAGTTATTCTTTCTTTAATGCTAACAGCAAAAAACACTGTCCAAAATGCAAATGCTACCCACATAAAGGAGCCATTTGCAATAAATAAACCACCAATTAGTGCATCAATTATGTAAAGCACACTTGCAATTATTCCAATAATTAGTGGCGATTTTGATAATTCCCAAAACTTTTTCATAAATTCTCCATTTTTATTTTAAATTAATAGTAGTAAAATTGTAACAAAAGTTTATTTTGATGTCTAATAAATTTATTTATTTTAATTTTTGTTGTTAAAATAAAACAACAGTTTATTTGTAAAATAATTTTTTTTATTATATACTTAAAATACTTTTCATAAACTATTTGTTAGGAGTTTATTATGCCAAAAATTATTAAATTAAAGGGTGGTGGAGTTTTACTTTACGAACGACACAATCAAGCAAAAGCAACAGCTTATCGTATTGGTATTTTTAGGGGTGGCTATTTAGATAAAAATTCTGGCATTTCACATTTATTTGAACATATGATGTTTAAAGGAACAAAACAACACACTAACAATGAAATTAGTGATTTGGTTAGAGAAAATTTTTCCAATTTAAATGCTTCAACCGGTGGCGAATATATGCTAATTAGGTCGTATGAAAGTAACCGAAAATTAAAACCAGCATTAAAAATCAGTTCCGAACTTATGCTTGAAAGTGTTTTTCCGGAAGAAGAATTAGAAAAGGAAAAAGAGGTTGTTTTACAAGAAATTGTTAGGGCACTAGATGATATAAATCGTATTGCATCTTTAAATTTAAATAAAATGATTTATAACTATCCTGAAATAAAGTCGGAAACTTTGGGTGATCCTAAAAAGATGGTTGCCATAACCCGAAAACAACTTTTAGATTATGGTAAAAACAACATAATAAAGGAAAATTTCTTTGCATCGGTAAGTTCAAATTTACCTGCATTTATTATTAAAAATTATATTAATAAATATTTTTATAATAAGTTAAGTAGTGGTGTTAAAAACACTTTTGATGCAGCCGATTTAACAATTAATTCGGATAGTAAATTGCATGTTGAAACAATGGATAGGAAGAAAGTTGTTTTAATGGTTGGTTTTCCTTGCTGTGGATTTAATGATATTAAAAAATCATTTTATTTAATGCAGTTAATTCATCATTTATCTGGTTTAAAAGGACCTTTGTTTAATCATTTTAGAGAAAAGAAACAGCTTGTTTATTCTGTAAATCTTCGCCGTTGGAGTAATAGGAAAGATGGGGTTATTGTGTTTAACATTGAAACAAGTGCAGATAAGGTTAATGAGTGTTTTCATGCTATTTATGATTTTATTGAAGAAGTTAAGGTGGGTGTAACACAAAAAGATGTTGATAGGTTAAAAGAAAGTTACATTGAAAGTGATGATAGGTTTGTTGGTCACCCAACCGAATATTGTGCCAATCTTTTATATGATTATATGGATAGAAAAAAATATATTAAATCAAAAGTTTGGGATAAGTTAAATAAAAAATTTACAGTGGAAGATGTGAATTCTGCAATTAACGATACTTTTGGAAAAATTGATAAAGTGTTTGTTTCAATTGCTGGACCTGTTAATAAAAAAGATGTTTATTCATTAAATAAAATTATAAAAGTTTTAAAAGGGGAATAGGTGAAATTTCACCTTTTTCTTTTTAAAAGATGGCAATTAAGGGCTAATAACTTTAATTAATATTTACTTTTTTGTTTTTTTGTGCTATAATTCTAATTGTTAAATAGTGGTATAACCACTTTTTTAATTTTTATTTACCAAAAATAATTAAAAAACATATATAACATTTGGTAAAAATATTTTTATTTTATAGGAGTTAAAAGAATTATCGTGATACCTCTCCCGAATTTAATGTTAAGTGTTCAGTTCACTTTAACAGACGGATTATTAATTTTATCGTTAATAATTTTATTATCTTTATCAGCATTTTTCTCATCAAGTGAAACTGCATTTTCTACTGCAAACTTAATTAGAATGAGAAATTGTGCCGATGAAAAAGTAAAAGGTGCTAGAAAAGCACTTTGGATTATGGAACATTATGACCGTACTTTGGCAACAATTTTAGTTGGAAACAACTTTGTTAACATTGCTAGTACAACACTATGTGCAATTATCTTTGGAAAATTTATTTTAAATCCAACACTTGCTAATATTTTAAACACAGTTATTATGACAATTGTTGTTTTAATTTTTGGAGAAATTTGTCCAAAAAGTTTAGCAAAAGCAGGTGCAGATAAATTTGCTTTAAAATTTGCAGGTGTAATGTTTGTTTTAATTAAAGTTTTAACACCAATTACATATCCATTTTATTCTTTACAAAAGGTTATGTTAAAAAAGGTTAAAGCAGATGAAAATCCAACTGTTACCGAAGATGAACTTGAAAGCATTATTGATACTATGGAAGAAGAAGGTGTGCTTGATGCAGAAGATGCCGACCTTATTCAAGGGGTTATGGACTTAGACACTCAAACAGTTTATGATATTATGACACCTCGTATTGATGTTGTGGCTATTGATGTTAAAGCAGAACTAGATGAATTAAAACAAAAATTTTTAGAAAGTGGTTTTTCAAGAATTCCTGTTTATAATGAAGATAAAGACCATATGATAGGAATTGTTCACCAAAAAGATTATTTTAAAAGTTTAATGACAAACAAAAAAATCACCATTAAAAGTTTGATGACAGAACCTATTTTTGTTGCTGAAAATATGAAAGCTAATGATTTAATTAGAAAAATGCAACAAGATAAAAAACATATGGCTGTTGTTATTGATGAACATGGTGGAACAAGTGGTATTGTAACTTTTGAAGATGCAGTTGAAGAAATGCTTGGTGATATTTATGACGAACATGACGATGAAGTTGTTGTTAGTTATTTAAATAAAGTTGAAGAAAATGTTTTTGAAGTTAACCCAGACATTGATTTAGAAGAACTGTTTGAAAGTTTAGAAATTGAACATATGCCAGAAACTGAATATACATCGTTAGGTGGATATTTATATGAACTTGCTGAAAACTTACCAGAATTAAATCAAGTTTTAGAAGTTGTTGCAGTTGATGAACAAATGGATGACCACGGTGACTATATTACAAAAACTGTTAAGTTAACTTTCACAATTACAGAAATTGAAGAAAGAAGTATTAAAAAGGTTAAGTTAGTTGTTGAACCAACCGAAACTGAACCTGAAAAAAACCTTCGTCATTTAAAAAAGAAAGATGAAGATGGTGAAAATGAAGAGAATAAAAAAGAAAGCGAATAGTGCTTTCTTTTTTTGTTTAAGTGGGTTATTTAGGGGTTTTGTAAAATTTGTTTGACTTAAAAATAAACAAACTATATACTAAAAATAGTAGATATAACCTTATTTTTTAAGGTTTTTTAATAAAAAATTTGCAAAGGAGTAATTATGGCTAAAAACGAAGTTGCAATTTTAGATTTTGGTTCTTCCAAAATAACCATTTTGGTTGGTGTTAAAGGTGTTAACAACACTTTTAAAATAATTGCTAATGGAAGTTGTGAATATGCAGGTTTTATGCATGGTGAATTTTTAGAACCTGAAAATTTGGCAGCTGCCATTTCCTATGCAAAAAATCAAGCAGAAAATGCTTATGGTAAAAAAATTAAGAGATTATATGTTGGTGTGCCAACCGAATTTTGTTGTAACACACTAGAAAATATTAGTATGAATTTAAATTCCAGATTGAGAATTAAAAACAAACATATTTTAAAGTTGTTTGACAATGCTAATATTAGTTATGAAAATTTTGAAATTATAAACAAAACTCCAATTTACTTTTTATTAGATGATGGTAATAGGGTGTTAAATCCAATTGATTGTTTCACTTCTTCACTTTCAGTTTTGGCAAGTTTTATTTCTGTTGAAACCGAATTTTACAATTTTTTAGATAAAGTGTTTTGCGAAGTTGGAGTTTACACTATTGAACTTATTAGTTCAGCCCTTTCGGAAAGTTTGTATTTAATTGAACCAGAGTTAAGGCAAAATGGTGCAATTTTGGTTGATTGTGGTTATATTACTACAAGTGTTAATGCTGTAATTTTTGAAGGTGTTACCGATTTAAAAAGTTTTTCGTTGGGTGGGGGACACATTACAGGCGATTTAATGGAAATTTTAGATATTCCATTTGAAAGTGCCGAACTTTTAAAACGAAAAGTTCTTTTGTCGGTTGAACCTGCTGTTGATGATACATATCAGGTTGTGGTTGAACATCAGGTAAAAGAATTTCCTGTTAGAATTGTTAACGAAATTTGTTTGGCTAGAATTGATATGATTGCCGAAGCAATAAAAAAATGTTTAAACGAATTTAAAAATAAGGTTGCAGATAATGTTCAAGTTTATTTAACCGGTGGGGGACTATCATTTATTAAGGGTGTTGTTCCTTACATTGAACAAGTTTTGGAAAGAAAAGTAACAATTGTTGCACCAAGCCCATTACAATTTAACAAACCAGATTTATCTAGTTCGTTAAGCTTAATTGATGCTGCAATTAGTATTGAACAAAAATAAGTGCCATTATTTTAGTTAATAAAACTAAAAATATTTACAATTTAAGTTTTATTAATTTTAACATTTATTAATTTTGTGTTAGAATAAGGAAAATATAAGCGAGGTTATTATGTACGACGATAATATTAGTCAAATTTGTAATATCAAAGTTATTGGTGTTGGTGGTGGTGGAAACAATGCTGTTAACCGCATGGTTAATGCAAACATTAAAAGTGCCGAATTTATTGCCGTTAACACCGACAAACAAGCTTTACTTATGAGTAAAGCACAACATCGTGTTCAAATTGGTGAAAAACTTACAAGAGGTTTAGGTGCTGGTGCTGATCCGGAAGTTGGTTTAAAAGCAGCAGAAGAAAGCCGTGAAGTTTTAAGTGAAATGTTAAAGGATACCGACCTTGTTTTTATTACTGCTGGTATGGGTGGTGGAACAGGTACAGGTGCTGCTCCTATTATTGCTAATATTGCAAAAGAATTAGGTGCATTAACTATTGCAGTTGTAACCAAACCATTTGTGTTTGAAGGCAAAAGAAGAATGGACAATGCTGAAAGAGGTATTAAGGAACTTAAAGCAGTTGTTGATACTTTAGTTGTTATTCCTAATGATAAGTTATTAAAAATTGTTCCAAAGGGAACTCCTATTATTGAAGCATTTAGAACTGCTGATGATGTTTTAAGACAAGGTATTCAAGGTATTTCAGATTTAATTGTTACACCAAGTTTAATTAATCTTGACTTTGCCGATGTTAAAACCATTATGAAAAATAAAGGTTTAGCTCATATGGGTGTTGGTAGAGGTAAAGGTGATAACAGAACAATTGAAGCTGTTAGACAAGCTGTTTCTAGCCCATTACTTGAAACCACAATTGAAGGTGCAACAGGTATTATTCTTAACATTAAAGGTGGCATTGATTTAGCTTTAGAAGAAGTTTATGAAGCTGCTGCTTTGGTTAAAGAAGTTGTTGATCCATCATGTAACATCATTTTTGGTTCTGGAATTGATGAAAGCATGGAAGAAGAAGTTGAAATTACTGTTATTGCAACAGGTTTTAGTGGAACAACCTTAACTGACGATTTAAAAGGTGAGGTTAAACGAACTGTTGTTTCTGACACATCAGCTGCTGAAAACTTTATTAGAAACGATTTAAATTCTAAATTTAATTTTGATAAAGAAAGAACCGAAGAAGTTGAAGAGGTTGAAGAAGTTGAAGAAGATCCTGCTTCTAAAAAAATGACAAGCAGGGTAAATGTTGATGATAGCAATATTCCTCCATTCCTTCGTAAAATGAGAAATAAAAGATTTTAATAAAAATTAACACTATTTTCTAAAAATAGTGTTTTTTTTATTTTCTTTTCTAGGTTAAAAATTGGTTTGCTTTCGTAGTATGTTTTATACTTATTTGTAATGGAAGTTTACATTGAGTATGTTGTTTTAGATAATTTAATAATAAACTATATTTTATTAAAATTAACAAGTTTCACACTTAAATTAAACAGTAAAACAATTTGTTGTTTTTTTAGTTCGTTAATAGGTACTATTTTTGCTGTTTTAATGCCATTTTTAAAATTGGAAATTTTTAATGTTTATGAGAATGTGGTATTGTTTTTAATTAAAATGTTATTAGGTTTTGTTATGGTTTTATTAATTAAAAAACCTAATAACTTACTTAATTTGTTAACAGCATTTTTTTTATTTTTAACCTATACCTTTGCAATGGGTGGTATGTGTTTTGGAATTATGTATTTATTAAATATTGAAACAACTTTTAGTGGGGTGTTAATTTATGGTTTTGAAATTCCTGTAAGCATATTTATTTTGTTAGGTTTAATGTATTTAAAAATTTTATTTGGTTTAATAAAAATTGTAAAAAGAAAAATTAATTATTCTAATTTTTATTACGATGTTAAGTTTGTTTCAAATCACAAAACAATTTATGTTTCTGGTTTTTTAGATAGTGGAAATCAGGTTAAGGTTGATGATAATTCTGTTTTAATTATTAACTATAAAACATTAATTAAACTTTTTCCAAACTTAAATTTGCAAAATTTGTTAACAGGAAAGTTAAATGAAGTTGGTTTGCCGAGTGCAACAATGGTTAATATAACAACTGCAAATGGAAAAAGTAAAATGTTAACATTTGTGTTAGATGAAGTGCAAATTATTGATAATAAAAACAAAGTGCTTACTTTAAGAAAACAAAAAATAGGACTTGCAAAAACTAATTTTTTAGGAGAGTTTGATTGCTTGTTAAGTCCGGAAATATTTAATTAAGGGGTTTAAAATTTATGAAAAATTTAATTGCAAAGTTGTTGAAATTAATTTTTAAAAAAGATAAAAGTTTGTTGTTTTATGTTTCTAATGATAATGCATTGCCACAAGCATTGTCTGATGAAGAAGAAAGAAATTTAATTTTAATGTTAACCGTAAACCCAGAAGTTGCAAAACAAAAACTAATTGAACACAATTTAAGGTTGGTTGTTTATATTGCAAAAAAATTTGAAAATACCGATACGGAATTAGAAGATTTAATTAGTATTGGTAGCATAGGTTTAATTAAGGCAATAAATTCATTTAAATCTGATAAAAATATAAAAATAGCAACTTATGCAAGTAAGTGTATTGAAAACGAAATATTAATGCATCTTCGCAAAGTTTCTAAAATTAAACAAGAAGTTAGTTTAAACGAACCTTTAAAAACTGATACCGATGGAAATGAATTAATGCTTTGTGATGTTGTGCCTAGTGAAGATAACACTCCGGAAGGAAGTTTAAGTAATAGCACCGAAATTAAAATTTTATGGCAAGTAATAAACACTTTAAATAGTAGGGAAAAAGAGATTATGGTTTTACGGTTTGGTTTAGATGGTTCTGATGAACAAACACAAAAGGAAGTTGCAAATTTATTAAATATAAGCCAGAGTTATATTAGTAGGTTAGAAAAGAAAATTGTTAACCGAATAAAAAAAGAAATGTTAAAAATTTCTTAAATTTTAGGTTGCTGTCGGCAGGATAATGTTTGCTTTAATTTTATTGTGTTAATGTTAATTTTTGTAATGAATAATAATGTTTCAATTTGGTAATTATATGTAAAAAACTAAAATTTTATTTTGGGGGTTTGCATGGGAAACAAAGTTGAAATTACAGGAGTTAATACTGCAACATTACCAAAACTTACAGGGAAACAATTGGCAGAGTTAATGATTAGGGTAAAACAGGGTGATAAAATTGCCAGAGACGAATTTGCTTATGCTAATATGAGATTGGTTTTAAGTGTGGTGCAAAGATTTAATGCTGCAAAGGAAACCGTTGATGATATTTTTCAGGTTGGTTGTGTTGGACTCATGAAAGCAATTGATAATTTTGATATGGGTTTAAATGTTAAATTTTCAACCTATGCAGTTCCAATGATTATAGGTGAAATTAAAAGATTTTTGCGAGATAATAATTCTATTAGGGTTTCAAGAAGTTTGCGAGATATTGCTTATAGGGCATTAAAGGCAAAGGAAGAATTAAGTAAAGATAGGGTTGATGAGCCAAGGTTGGAAGAAATTGCTGAAAAAATTGATGTTAAACTAAAAGATGTTGCTATTGCATTAGATGCAATTTCAAATCCTGTTAGTTTAGGTGATCCTGTTTTTGATGATGGTGAAGATACTATTTATTTAATGGATCAAGTTGCCGATAGTAAAAGCAGTGAAGAAATTTGGTTGGAAAACATAAATTTGAAAGATGCTTTATCTAAATTAAATCCCAGAGAAAAAGAGATAGTTCTTTTAAGATATTATATAGGTAAAACACAGATGGAAGTTAGTGAAGAAGTTGGAATTAGTCAAGCTCAAGTTAGTAGGTTAGAAAAAACAGCAATTAATGAAATTAGAAAAAGTTTTTAAGTGGTAACATTGTTGCCGCTTTTTTATTGAAATATCAAAATTGATTAGGGTATTGTAATTTGATTTAAATTGTTGTATAATATTGTTGTGGTTTAGATTTCATTGCGATAAAAGGGGGTTGTGATGGAAAAGAATAAACTAGTTGCCGAAATGGAAATCGCTAAAAAAGGTGGTGCCGTTTCAACAATTGTTTCTATTGTGAAAAAATATTGTCCAACAATGGAAATAGATGCAGATTTTTTAAATAAATTTGCAGAAGTTCTTTCAGGTTTGCACGGAGACATTTTTGCAGACGAAAGAGATTTTGATAGGGCAAGTGATTTGTTTCCACCTAACTTTGATGAACAAGATAGGTTAAGAGATAGCATGGCTGCTACAATGGAAAAAATTAAAACCAATGCAGGTTCACCAGAAATTATTGATGCTATGGCAAAAGCTAAATATGCTTTAAGTGTTATTGTTTATAAAGCTTTTGAAGCATCTGAAAAGGAATCTTACACAAAAGCACAAATGGATTCTTTTGTTGCAACAGTGTCTGGTAACGAAAATGGTGATTCTGATAACGAAGTTTATCATGAAGAAGCTATGTCATATCCTGATTATAGAAAATTGGTTGAAGCAAATAATGGTGCAGTTGCCGCTGGTACTAGATTAGATAAAGATAGAACTTTGCTTGGTACTGCAATTAGAATGTATGAAACTGATTCTGCACTATATCATAACAGTTATGATTACAGAGAAAGATATGAATATTGGCCAGAATATGAAAAAGGTGTTGAAACAAGAATTAAACAAATTGACGAATTAGAACAGTCAAAAGAAAAAGGCGGAAAAAAATAATGAGAAGTTTAGTTTCGGAAGAATTACTTCCGTATTACGACGAATATAAAAGATTACTTACAACCATAAGGGAAGATCAAGAACTTATGGGACAAAATGAAGATTTTATTGAAGATTATATGAGAGATGCAGATGTTGACCCAACAGAAGATTCTACAATTAGAATTTTTACTGATGGAATTACAAATGCTAACGATAGCATTAACGATTGTTCTGCGAGATTAGATGAAATTGATAAAACCATTGTTGAAAGTGGTTTAGTTGGCTCAATTTATAAAAGTAGGTTAGCAGTTGCCAAAAAAATTGCAGAGCTTGAAAAGAAATTTCCTTTATGGAAAAAATTAGAAGATGAAAAAGCAAGAAAAATTGCTGAATATATTGAAAATGAACCTACAAGCGAAGATATTGCTGAAATAGTTTTAAAAGTTGGCGATAAAAAATTTAGAAATGCTTGTGTTAAATTAAATGAAAGAGAAGATTACTATTATGCTGTTGATACCAGATATGTTTTAGAACAAATGGAACTTGGTGCAACAAAAATGTTAATCCCTGCCGATATGTTAGTTTCAAAAGTTAATGGTAAAAGTAAGTAACAAAAAAAACAGATTGAATTTCAATCTGTTTTTTTTTGTTTTTTTAATTTAAAATGTTATTTAAATCTCAAAATTTTATATAAATAATATAGTTATATATATAATATAATGTATTTTATAATAAATAATCATATAAAATTTGCTAAAATCACAAAATAAACCTATGGTTAAAATGCACAAAGAAAAAGCAAAAAGTTGTAAAAACACGAAACACACGGCATGGCGATGGGGTGGTTTAGTAAGGGGTAAAAAAATAATTAAAAATTTTTTAAAAAAAGTGTTGACTTAATATGGTATAGGGTGGTAGAATAGCAGTGCATTCAACCGAGAAGGGGAAAATGCAAAGCACATTGACAA
>JAZNIS010000087.1:0-3686 GCA_045577635.1 Clostridia bacterium | reverse complement strand
AAAAGCAAGATGCTCACCAAAGGCTGTGGCGGCCTTGTATTGGTGAGCACTCTGCTGGTCCTGTGAAGGATACCGATATTATTAAATTTATCTTTCTGGCTTTTCATAAATCGCCTAATCGCCACAAACTCCTTAATACTTATAAGATATAATTATAATGAGTTTACATTAAACTATTATCGCCATAGGAGTTCAACAATGCAAAGATTACATAAAGTATTATCAATTCTTAAAGGAATAAACAATATATTCTTTAAAGGCGACACAACTCGAGTTGTGTGGATAATTCTAGAAATAATAATTCACATTATCGTTTCTGGCAAATTATCAAATATTCTTCACGAAAGTGATGAGATTTACTTGACAATCATTATACCGTCACCTTATAGACTACTCTATAAGCGTAAACATTATAAATTATAATGCATTAAAAGTCAATAATTCCTTGCCATTTACATTTCCATATCACTTTGTTTTTTTCGTTTTCGTTCCTTTCGTTCTTCCATAAGTTGTTGAAGCATATCGTCAAATTCGTCGTCTGACATATCTTTAATAAATTTATCTTTGTGTTCTTCTAAAAATTCTTGCAAACCAGAGTTGTTAATGTAGTTAATTTGTAAAGTGTATGTTAAATTATTTGTTTCCATTATTTTTTTTCTTAAATAAAGGTTATATCTTACTTTAAACTATAAATCCTAAAATTAAAATAGGTAAAATTAAAATTGTTAAAATTTCTAGGAAGATTATAAACCTTAAAAAACGATAAGTTTGTTTTGTTGTTTTAAAAAACATACCCCAACTAGCAATTCGCTCAAAAAAAGATAGGTTAACGGATAAAACAGGAATGTTGTGTGGTGAAAAATAATAACCTTTATTCATTAAATAATCACACATAATTAGTTTACAGGAAAGATTTTTTGTTGTGCAAGGGCAGTTTTTTAAATGTTTGCATTTTGCCGGGCAACAGCCATTAATTCGGCTAAAACCTAAATCTCGGTGTTTTGCACATTTGTTATCAACAAAATCACACATATTATGAAAACTGTTTTCTAAATCTAAAAAATCACAGGCAAAATCAACTGAACGGTTAAGTTTTTTAAATGGTTTTGTGTTAAATTTAATTTCTAGCATATAGGTTAACATAACATCGTTATTATTTTGTTTTTCAGTTAAATTGTTAACGAAAAAACAGTTGTTAAAATTAATGTTGTTTTTATTACAAAACTTAATTAATTTAACAATTTTTTTATAGGCAGAAATCATTAGTTTTGTGTTTGATTTTTGTAAAACTTTTGTTTCTGCTAAATTATTGCCATATTGTTTTACCGAAAGGTTTAAAAAGTTAAAATCAATTTCAAAGTTAACTGAACTATTTTTATTAATTGATTTAGTGTTTAACAAATCGTTTATTAAAACGGTTTGGGTGTTTTCGGGTTTGTTTGTTATGCTATATTTCATATTAAATCCTTTTAACTTAAAAAGATTATAGCATAAAAGTGAAAATTTTAACTAATTATTATTTAGTAAATAAAAGTAAAAATTTTATTTGTGTTTGACAAAGTTTACTGTATAACTTATTATGAAATTAATAAAACTAAAACCTTTTAAGTAAGGAGAAAGGTGGTTATGAATATTAGTGAAAAAACAAAAAATATTTTAATGTATGTTATTTTGGCAATTTTATTTATAGTTGTTTCAGGCACTGTTGCTGCAACTGTGGTTGTTAACAAAAATAAACAAGTTGTTTCTGATTATTACAATAAAAAATGTGCTGCATTTGAAATGCAAAATTACAATGCTGCAATTGGACAAATTGTGTTTATAGGTGATTCACTAACCGATGGTTTTGTGTTAGATAATTATTATGCAGGTTATCCACTTGCAACCTACAACCGTGGAATTGGTGGCGATAGCACAGCGGGAGTTTTAAAAAGATTAAATGTTTCGGCTTTTGATCTTGCACCAACAAAAATTGTGCTTATGATTGGCATTAACGATATTAATGGTGGATTATCAAAAACAACAATTGTTAAAAACTACGAAGAAATTTTGTCAAGAATTTCGGAAAATTTACCGTCAACCGAAGTTTATTGTATGTCAATTTTGCCTATTAACGAAACCGTAAACGAACACTTAAATGTTGATGTTAAGAAAACAAACAACACCGTTAGGGAGGTTAATAAGGAAATTGATAAACTTGCAGTAAAATTTAATTATACCTATGTTAATTTATTTCCATATTTTTCAGATGAAAATGATATGTTGCATGAAAAATATAGTGTAGATGGAATACATTTAACCGATGCTGCTTATAGGGTGTGGTCACATCACTTAAAGGGGATTTGGAACTTATAATAACTTATTTATGTTTGACTAAAAATTTTACTATTTGATATACTTTAATTAATAAAATATAGGAGAATTTTATGTTAATTTACACCGACGAAAACAATTTTGAAAAAGCAATTATGCAAAAAGAAGTTTGCTTGGTTGATTTTTTTGCCACTTGGTGTGGTCCTTGCAGAATGCTTAACGAAGAATTAATTAAGTTAGACAAGGAACAATCTGCTTTAATTATTAAAGTTGATATTGATGAATGTCCTAATTTGGCAGAACAATTTAATATTGATGTTGTGCCAACAATGTTCATTTTAAAAAATGGAAAACCTGTTCAGCAATTACAAGGTTATGTTAAAGCAAATCATTTAGCAGAAGTTTTAAAACAATACGAATAAAAGGGGAAAATTTATGAAATTTTACAAATGTAAACACTGTGGAAATATTATTGAATATCTTAACAATTCTGGGGTTAAAGTAGTTTGTTGTGGCGAAGTTATGGAAGAAATTGTTCCAAACACAACCGAAGCTGCTGTTGAAAAGCATAAACCTGTAATTTCTAAAAAATGTAACACTGTAACAGTTACTGTTTCAACTGTTGAACACCCAATGATTCCAGAACACTTTATTGAATGGGTTGTTTTAGAAACTGATTTAGGGGTTTACAGAAAACAACTTTTACCTAACACAAAACCAGAAGTTACTTTTAATGTGCAAAAAGGTGAGCAAGTTAAAACTGCTTATGCTTATTGTAATTTACATGGTTTATGGAGTGATAAATAATGAAGGGATATGTTTTAAATCCTAATAAAGAATATGTTGATATCATTATTAATGGTATTTTAAAAAAAGACGGGCATTGTCCTTGCCGAAAACTTGCAGATGACACAACTTTGTGCCCATGTGATGAGTTTGTTAAAACAGGAATTTGTAAGTGCAATTTGTTTGTTAAAAAAGAAACAGCTGAAACTGTGGAAAAACAAGAAGAAAAAAAGTAAAAAACAACCTAAAAAGGTTGTTTTTTTTGTGATGAGGTTATTTTGTTTGATATTTTATTTTTTTAATAATACAATAATATTGTAAAAATTAATAGGGGGTTAGTATGGAAGAAGATTGGGAAATGCTTTATACAGATTCTAATGTTGATGAGTGGCTGGTAAACCAAATTTGTATTAACATTAATAAAAAACTTTATATTTTGCAACTTGATGTAAATAGTTGTGTAACCGAAACTGTTGAAGAAAACGGTGAGCCAATAGGAATTTCTTCCTACATAAGTCAGCAATTATTTAACCTTATTGTTAACAGTTTAAAACAGGAAGGTTTTAAAGAAACAACATGGAAAGAAG
>JAZNIS010000086.1:0-1586 GCA_045577635.1 Clostridia bacterium | reverse complement strand
TCTTCGGCATAAACTTTAATTTTTGTTACTGCTGTTCCACCATATTGTGTTTTGCCAATTGTTGGCATATAGTTTGCAATTAATGCAATTCTGTTTTCGGTTAAATTAACAAATTCTTTATTAAAGTATTTGCTCATTGTTCCTGCAACTTTAATTGTATTTTCAAAATATCCAGCTTCATTTTCTTCAACTTTAAATTCAGTTCTTTCAGTTCCATTCCAAATGTAACCATCATAACCAACATAAAGTGAAATTCCATCAGGACCTTTTTCACCTTGAACACCTTGTGCTCCTTGTGGTCCTTGATTACCAGTTGCACCTTTTAAACTTGCAATCCATTCAGCTTCAGTTCCTGTAAAACCGTTTTCAACTGCAATTTCATATGCAGATTTTCCAGGCACACCGTTTTTGGTTAAACCAACCACTAAACCTGTTGCACCAAATGCAATACTTAAACCCATTGCACCAGCAACTAATCCAATTCCTAATTTGTTATCCATATGTTTTTACCCTTATTTTATTTGTTCATTTTTTAATTGCTTGAACCTGCAATATATTTGTTATATAAAGTTCTCCAAATGCTGTTTGCCATTAATGTCATACCAGCTTCGTTTGGATGTAATGCTTGAGCATCACCCATGTAAAGTGAGCAATTATCAGCAGTAATTCCACTATCACTATAAAAATCAACTACTGTTGCACCATAAGTGCTTGCAGCCCCTTTAATTGCTTGGTTATATTGTCTCATAACAGCATCATCAATTCTGGTTTTGTTTGGCATTAAAGTACAAACAAACACATCGGCAGCATTATATTTGGTTGTAATTTTTTGAATCATTGTGTTATAAGCTGTTGTAAATGTGTTTACTGGAATACTGTTATCAAAATCGTTAATTCCTAAATAAACAACAATAACATCTGGGTTAATAACACCACCATCTGGATTGCCTGTGTCATCGTGAAGTTGTTCACATCTAGTTAGCCCCCTATTTGTTACTTTATCACCCGACCAAGCATTATCAACTAAAACATTCATACCTGTTGTGTTTGCAACTTTTTTCCAATAAGTTTGTTCAACGGTTGTTAAAATGTTTGTTCCTTGATAATAAAGTGCATTGCTACCAATTGTGCTGTTTGTGTTGGCAGAATTGTTTGACCAGCCAGGGAATGTTGAAATACTATCACCTAAAATAGACAGATTTTTACCATTTAAAATTTGTTTTAATTGAGCTTCCTTTTTAACTAAAATAGCGGCTTCTTCTTTTTCTTCTAAATTTTGTAAGTGTTGTTCTTTTGTTTTTATTGATTTTGTTTTAATATCAAAAATTAAACTTGCATTACCGCCACTACCACTATTAGTTGTAAATGAATAATCGCTTATTTGATTACTTGAGTATCCCCAATTAATGGTGTCACCTGTACTAGCACCAAAAGCTAAAGTTTGGTTTTCTGTTAAAGTAATTCCGTTTAATGTTTGCCCTTGTGCATTTTTAAAGTTTGTTGCATACACCCATTTTTTAATGTTTGTTCTATCTAATCCGGCAAATTCACTTGCAGGAACTGTTACAGTAATAGGTGTTCCACTT
>JAZNIS010000085.1:0-4694 GCA_045577635.1 Clostridia bacterium | reverse complement strand
GCATTAATTCCTTTTAATTATTAAAAATTTAATATATACTATTATCGCTTAAATTAAATAATTTAAAACATTATTGTTTTAATTAACAAGGAGATAAAACATGAAATTAGGAGTAGTAGGATTACCTAATGTTGGTAAAAGTACTTTATTTAATGCAATAACAAAAAACAGCATTCCAAGCGAAAACTATCCATTTTGCACCATTGAACCCAATGTTGGAATTGTTGCAGTTCCAGATAAAAGGTTAGATGTTTTAGGTGAAATGTATAACACTAAAAAAATTACACCAGCAATTATTGAATTTGTTGATATTGCAGGTTTAGTTAAAGGAGCAAGCAAAGGTGAAGGTTTAGGAAATAAATTTTTAAGCCACATTAGAGAGGTTGATGCAATTGTTCATGTTGTTAGATGTTTTGATAATCCAAACATTACCCATGTAGATGGAAATGTTGATCCTATTAGAGATATTGAAGAAATTAATTTAGAATTAATTTTAGCCGATTTAGAAACCGTTACTAAAAGATTAGAAAAAGCAGAAAAACTTTACAAAACAGGAAACAAGGAAGTTTACCAAGAACTTGAACTCTTAAAACAACTTCATGCCCTACTTGAAAATGAAAAACCTGCCAGAGCATACCCTGCAAACGAAGAAGAACAAGAACTTATTAAAAGCTTCTTTTTAATAACAAGCAAACCCGTTATTTATTGTGCCAACATTTCGGACGACAACATTTCTGAATTAGAAGACACAATTGAATATGTTAAAAATGTTAAAGAGTTTGCAAAAAAGGAAAATGCAAAATCCGTTGTTGTTTGTGCAAAATTTGAAGAAGAACTTTGCAGTTTAAGTGAAGAAGAAGCAGCTTTATTTAAAGAAGAATTAGGTTTAAAAGAAACAGGTTTAGATAAATTAATTGTTGCTGGTTACGATTTACTTGGTTTAATTAGTTACTTAACAGCAGGTGAAAAAGAAGTTAGGGCTTGGACAATTACAAAAGGTACAAAAGCACCAAAAGCTGCTGGTAAAATTCATACAGATTTTGAAAGGGGCTTTATTAAAGCCGAAGTTGTTGCTTATAACGATATTGTTGAAGCTGGCAACTTTTTAAAAGCAAAAGAAAAAGGTAAAGTTAGAATTGAAGGCAAAGAATATGTTGTTCAAGATGGCGATGTAATGCTTTTCAAATTTAATGTATAGGAGTTTTTAATGAGTAAATTTGAAACAATTAATGAACTTAACATTAAAGTTACTAATGTTAAAGAAACACTTATTGACGAAACTTGTTGCACTGCACTAACTATTTGTTTAAACAACGAAGGCGATGTGTTTACTTCTTTTGTTGGAGCTTACAATCCTGAAATTATTAAAATGTTAGGAAAAGTTCAAAGAAGATATTTTAAAAATTTAATTAAAAAATTAAAAAAACAAAATCAAGAAGTTGTTAATAACATTACAAATGGCAAAGTTGAAAACACAGAAACCATTGAAGAACCAAAAAAAGAAAAAGTTAAAAAAGTACACGAAAGAGACAAGAAGAAAACTGAAAACAATAAAACAGATAAAAAGGAGAATGAAAATGAAGAAAAATAAATCTTTAACTATTTTATCTTGTGCCCTACTTATTATTGCACTTTCTTCAACTTTATTTTTAGAAGATATTATTGGAACAAGAATTTCTGATGTAATAACAATAGCAACTGCTTTAATTGGTGCTGTTGCATTATTCTTTCAGTTTAAACAAGATAAAGATATTAACCAAGCAAGTTTTATTATTGAATATGGCAAATTTTTCACAGAAACACCTGGCTGCCACGAAGTTATGATGAAACTAGACAAATATCGTTTAGGCGAAAAAGATATTTTTGAAAAATCAAAAGAAAAAGAAGCCGATTATTCTGGAATTGTTGCATACCTTGAATGGTGCGAATCACTTTCAGTTTTAATTCAAAAAGGTGTTATGGATTTTGAAACAGTAGATAACCTTTATTCTTATCGTTTCTTTTTAATAACAAACAATCCTTATGTTCAAGAAAAAGAACTTATTCCTGAAAGAGAATTTTATAAAGGTGTGTTCGCTCTACATAAAATTTGGTCGGAATATAAAATAAAAACAAACCAACCTATTTTGCAAAATGATACCGACCTATCTAAACACAGTTGTTACGAAGAATTTGCTATTAAAGGTGATTTTTACAATCATAAAAAACATTAAAAACAACAAAAAAAGAACGGAAATTATCCGTTCTTTTTTATTTTAAATTATTAATTAACCTGGGAAATCTAGGCCTTTTAAATAATCGTATAGTTCGCTATGATGTGTTACAAACATAACATATTGATAACTATAACTACTGCTTGATTCAGAAACAATGTAGCATTTAACTTTTGTTAAAGTTTCGTTGTTTTCAATGTTAATATAAACTGTATCAAAATAAGCTGCTTTATCGTTGTTTGAACCATATTTAGAAGTGTCTTCAATGGTTTCACCATTAACAACTAATTTGCATTTTTCTTTAAAGTTAATTTTTAAAACAACAGTGTTTGCTTTTGAAGATTCAAGTGTGCTTGTTGTAGTTGTTGATTTAACAACTTCTGCTTTTGCATCATCTGAAAAACCACCTTGGAACAATGCACTTAAAACACTTTCTTTTGTACCTTTATTATAAAGGTCTTTAATTGTGTTAAACACATCAGAACCTGTTTCAGAGTCATAATAGTTATCTTTATCATCTAAATAAACTGTTATACCTTCAATTTTATTTGTATCTATAACTTGATTGAAGTTATGTTGAACTAATGCTAGTGTAATTGCTGTTGCAGCAATTAATCCAACTAAAACACAAGCAATAATAGTTAAAACTGTTACTAATGTTTTTTTCATTATCTTTACCCTTTTAAATATTTTCTTTTCTATCAATAATTTTAGTATATAAAGCCATTAATTGTCAAAACAAATTATTAATCTTTTTTATCTGTTTTGTTGTTATCAGCTTTTGTTGTTCTAGGTTTTCTAGTTTTTTTAGTTTCAGCAGTTTCGGTTTCTTCCTTAACTTCTGTTTTTTCTTCATCAGATTTAGCAACTTCTTTATTTTCTTCGGCAGAAACTGTTTCTTTCATTTCTTCTTGAAGTTCTTTTTTAGCTTCAACTTCAACTCTTTTTTCTGCTTCAGTTTTTAAAGTTGCATCTTCTTCCGGTTTTGTTTGTTGCAAAGTTTCAGTTTTAATTGCATCAAAATCTTGTTTAGTAATTACACCAGCATTTGTTAATGCTTCGGCTGCCTTTAACTTTAATTCTTGCATTCTTTTAAAGTTTTCTTCTTCGGCTTTTTTCTTTTTTTCTTCATTTTTTCTTTTTGCTTCAGCTGCTTTTTCTTCTAATTTTTTAGCAACTTCTTTATAATCAGCACCATTTATAATTGCATCAACTTCTTCGGCATAAATAGTTTCTTTTTCAATTAACAGTTGTGCCATATTATCTAAAATGTTACGGTTTTTAGTTAAAATTTCTTTACCTTTACTATAACATTCTTCCATAATTCTTTTAATTTCTGCATCAATTAATGCAGCAGTTTGTTCCGAATAGTTTACTTGTGTTTGATAATCTCTACCAATAAACACTTCGGTTGATTTACCATAATTAATAAATCCTAATTTAGGGCTCATACCCCATTCTGTCACCATTTTTCTAGCAATATCGGTTGCATGTGAAATATCTGAACTTGCACCTGCTGTAATATCACCAAAAACAATTTCTTCGGCAATACGACCACCCATGGTCATAGAAATTTTATTACATAATTTGTTAAAGAATAAGTGGTTACTATCATCTTCTGGTCTGGTTGATGTAAAGCCACCTGCCATACCCCTAGGAATAATAGAAACTTCGTGAACTGCATCACCATATTCAAGTAGTTTTGCTAAAATAGCATGACCTGCTTCGTGGTAAGCAGTTAATTTTTTATCTGCTTCGGTAATAATTTTGCTTTTCTTTTGTGGTCCAATTAAAACTTTATTAATACCTTCGGAAATATCTTCCATAGTAATTGTTAATCTGTTATCTCTTGCTGCTAAAATTGCTGCTTCGTTTAAGAAGTTTTCAATGTCAGCACCTGTAAACCCACTTGTTAATCTTGCAATTTCTTGGAAGTTAACTTCATCATCAATAGGTTTGTTTTTAGCATGAATTTTCATAATGCCTTCACGGCCTTTAACATCTGGAACATTAACATAAATTTGACGGTCAAATCTGCCCGGACGAAGTAAAGCAGGATCTAAAACATCTGCACGGTTGGTTGCAGCCAACACAATAATACCTTCGTTTGCTTCAAAACCATCCATTTCAACAAGTAATTGGTTTAAGGTTTGTTCTCTTTCATCGTTTCCACCACCTAAACCAGCACCTCTTTGACGACCTACTGCATCAATTTCATCAATAAACACAATACATGGTGCACATTTTTTTGCTGTTTCAAATAAATCTCTAACCCTGCCAGCACCAACACCAACATATAGTTCAACGAAGTCGGAACCACTAATAGAGAAGAACGGAACATTACTTTCGCCTGCAACTGCTTTTGCAAGTAATGTTTTACCTGTTCCTGGTGGACCTTGAAGTAATACACCTTTAGGAATTCTTGCTCCCATTGTTGTAAATTTCTTAGGATTCTTTAAGAAATCAATTAATTCTTGAACT
>JAZNIS010000084.1:0-5326 GCA_045577635.1 Clostridia bacterium | reverse complement strand
TATTTAAATAATAATCATTATACTTATAATGAATTTTAGTAAAAATATAATAATTTCTAAATTAAAAGGAAAAATGTATGGCGAAAAGAATTTATTTAGATAATGCAGCAACAACACAGGTTAGTGGTGAAGTTTTAAACGAAATGCTGCCTTATTTTACAAGTGTTTATGGTAATTCTAATAGTTTGCATAGTTTTGGTAGGGAAGCTGATAATGGTGTTGATAATGCCAGAGATCGCATTGCAAAGGCAATTGGTGCAACTAGTTCTGAAATTTATTTTACTAGTGGTGGAACAGAAGCAAACAATTGGGCTATTAGGGGAATTGCTTATGCTAATCAAAAAAGGGGTAAGCATATTATTACCACTAAAATTGAACATCATTCTATTTTGGAAACTTGCCATGATTTAGAAAAAGACGGTTTTGAAGTTTCATATTTACCTGTTGATGATACCGGTTTAGTTTCTATTCCTGAATTGTTACATGAAATTAGACCAGATACAATTTTAGTTTCAATTATGGCTGTTAATAATGAAGTTGGAACTATTCAACACTTAAGAGCAATTGGCGAAATAATGAAAGATTACAAAGCTTATTTCCATACCGATGCTGTACAAGCAATTAGTGTTATTGATATGAATGTTGATGAAATGCATATTGATTTAATGAGTATTTCTTCACATAAGTTACATGGACCTAAAGGTGTTGGTGCTTTGTATGTTAGAAAAGGTACTCCAATTAAAAAAATGATCCATGGTGGCGAACAGGAACGAAACAAAAGGGGTGGCACAACAAATGTTCCTGCAATTGTTGGTTTTGGTAAGGCAATTGAAAATACAAAAAGAGATTTGAAAATTGTTAATAAAAAATTATCAGATATTACAGCATACTTTATTAAAAAAGTTGAATATGAAATTCCAAATATTAGAATTAATGGAAATTTAAATCAAAAAGCACCTGGTATTGTTAATATTTCATTTAAATATATTGAAGGTGAAAGTATTCTTATTAAACTTGATTTAAACGGAATTGCTGTTTCAACAGGTTCTGCTTGTGCATCTGGAAGCTTGGCAAAATCACATGTTTTAAAAGCTATGGGATTAAAGCATGAAGATATTAATGGTGCAATTAGATTTTCTTTTGGTGTTGATATCACAAATGTTGATGTTGACTATGTTGTTAGAAAATTAGTTGATATTGTAGAAGAATTACGATCAATGAGTCCATTAGGTAAAAAGAATAAGAAATAAGGAAGTTTAAGTTTATGTATAATGATAAAGTTATGGAAATATTTCAAAACCCTAAAAATGTTGGCGAGTTAAAAGGTGCTAATGGTATTGGAACTGTTGGAAATGAATCATGTGGCGATATTATGAAACTTTATTTAAAAATAAACGATAAAGAAATAATTGAAAATGCCACATTTAAAACTTTTGGTTGTGCAGCAGCAATTGTTTCTAGTTCGGTTGCAACTGAAATGATTAAAGGAAAATCAATTGATGATGCTTTAAAGTTAGAAAATGAAGCTATTATTGAATATTTAGGTGGCTTACCAGATAATAAAATTCATTGTAGTATTTTGGCTAAGGAAGCAATTGAAGAAGCAATAAAGGATTATAGAAAGAAAGAAGCTAAAAAAGCAAGAAAAAATTCAAAGAAGGCATAGTCCTTCTTTTTTTGTATTATTTTTATTTGTTTGGGTAAACTAATATCATACAAAACGGGGGAGGAAGTTTATGAAAGATGGATTATTATTGGGTATGGCATTGGGGTTAATTATAGGTGCAGTTGTAGTTACAAATAACCCAAAAGCAGAACAAATTGTAAATAAGGGCAAAAAAGCATTAAAAAAACAGGTTGAAAAGATGTAATAATAATATTTTGATTTGCTTAAATAATAATTTTGTGGTATTCTTTATGTATGGATAGCAAATATTATAAAACAATGGCTTTGGACCTTGGAGAACGAAGAATAGGAATAGCATTAAGCGATTTAATGGGGATTATTGCAAGTGGTTTAGAAACTTACGAGCGAAAAAATCCTGAATTAGATTGTGAATATATTTCAAAATTAGTTGTTAAACATGGTGTTAAAGAAATTGTTGTTGGGCTACCTAAAAATATGGATGGCACCTGTGGTGATCGTGTTGAAAAAACATACAGTTTTTGTGAAATATTAAAAAAATATACTGATGCAAAAATTGTATATTTTGATGAACGATTAACTACTGTTGCAGCCGAAAAATTGCTGATTTCGGCCGATGTTTCCAGACAAAAAAGAAAAACTGTAATTGATAAATTGGCAGCAACAATTATCTTACAGGACTATTTAAACTTTAATCAAAGGGGAAAGTAAAATGGACAGAGAAGAAAGAAGTCAAATTGAATTATTATTAGACGAAAATAATACAGACAACCTAAAACTTTATGATGAAAACAATAAAGAAACAGAATTTGAACAAGTTGCAGTTATTCCACTAAATGAAAAAGTGTATGCAATTTTAAAACCTGTTACAAAAATTGTTGGCATTAATGATGATGAAGCATTAGTTTTTGGAATTGAAGAAATTGATGACGAAGATTGTTTAGTTATTGTTGACGATGAAAAAATTGTTGACGAAGTATTTAAAGAATATTATGCACTTCTTAAAGCAGAAGGCATTAATGTTGACTAATTTTAGTTAGTGTTGCTTTAAAGAAAAAGTGTTTTACTTTACTTTAAAAATGAAAAAGAGGAGATAAAATCTTCTCTTTTTTTGTTTGTTTTTTGCTAAAAGTGTTATTTAAAATTTTTATTAAAATTTAATAATTTATTGTTGAAATATAATTAATTATATGTTAAAATAAATCGTTTGAAAATTACACACCTAGCACCATTTGCTAATTGTTGCCTATTTTAGGTGGTTAGTGGAGTTTTAAAGTGTTAGGGAGGAATAAAAACAAGGAGGAAATAAAATGGCTGTAATTTCAATGAAACAATTACTTGAAGCAGGTGTTCACTTTGGTCATCAAACCAGAAAATGGAACCCTAAAATGAGTAAGTACATTTTTACCTCAAGAAATGATATTCATATCATCAATCTAGAGGACACTGCAGTTTTAGTAGAACAAGCTTATGCTTTTGTTCGTGATGCTGCAAACGAAGGTAAAACAATTTTATTTGTTGGTACCAAAAAACAAGCACAACAAGCAATCGCTGATGAAGCAAAACGTTGTGGAATGTATTATGTTAATTCTCGTTGGTTAGGTGGTACATTAACAAACTTCAAAACAATTCGTTCAAGAATTGAAAGATTAAACAAAATTAATCAAATGGAAAAAATTGGTGAATTCAATTTACTTCCTAAAAAAGAAGTTTTAAAACTTCAAGCTGAAAGAGACAAATTGGAAAAATATTTAGGTGGTATTAAAGATATGCCTAAACTTCCAGATGTTATGTTTGTAGTTGACCCTAAAAAAGAACACATCGCTGTTAAAGAAGCTCGTTCATTAAATATTCCTATTGTAGGTTTAGTTGATACTAACTGTGATCCAGATTTAATTGATTATGTAATTCCTGGTAACGACGATGCTATTAGAGCAGTTGCATTAATTGCTGGTGTTATTGCTAATGCTGTTATTGAAGCTAAAGAAGGTGTTGTTGTTAATGTTGAAGACGAAACAACACAACCTGCTGAAGAAGTTTCAGCTGCTGAAGAAACTGCAGAAGTTCAAGAATAATTTTTAAGGGGAGAAATTAATAATATGGCAACAACCGAAGATATTGTTAAATTAAGAAAAAGAACAAACTGTGGCATGATGGATTGCAAAAGTGCTTTAGATGCATGTGATGGTGATTTAGATAAAGCAACAGAATGGTTAAGAGAAAAAGGTATGGCTAAAGCTGCTAAAAAAGCAGACAGAATTGCTGCTGAAGGTTTAGTTACATCTTATATTCATATGGGTGGAAAAATTGGTGTTTTATTAGAAGTTAACTGTGAAACAGACTTTGCTTCTAAAAGTGAACAATTTGCTCAATTATGTAAAGATATTTCTATGCATATTGCTGCTGCTAACCCTCGTTATGTTAGAAGAGAAGAAGTTCCTACTGCAGATTTAGAACATGAAAGAGAAATTTTAAAACAACAAGCTTTAAACGAAGGAAAACCTGCTAATATCGTTGAAAAAATGATTGATGGTAGAATTAAAAAATTCTATGAAGAATGTTGTTTACTTGAACAACCTTTCGTTAAAAACCCAGACCAAACAGTTACTGATTTAATTAATGAAACAGTTTTAACAATTGGTGAAAAAATCAATGTTAGAAGATTTGTTCGTTTTGAAATGGGTGAAGGTTTAGAAAAAAGAGTTGATAACTTTGCTGAAGAAGTTATGAACCAAGCTCAAGGAAAATAATAAATTAAAAAACCACTTTAATTAGTGGTTTTTTTGTTTTTGTGTTGTTAACAAAATATATTATATTATAATATATTACATTTAAGTTAATTTAAACTTTATTTGTTTGCTATTATATTAATTTTTTAGTACAATTATTTTAGAGTGTAATTTAAATTATTACAAATAAAAATATTAGATAAAGGCGGTTTTTTATGACTGAAGCTGTTGATTTAAGCTTACTTACATTTGAAGAAGATATTGAAAAGGCAATTGAATTTTTTAATGGAGAATTGTCAATTATTAGAGTAGGTAGAGCAAACCCTAAAATTTTAGATAAAGTTATGGTTGATTATTATGGAACAATGACTCCGATTCAACAAATGGCAAATATTTCTGTGCCTGAAGCTAGAATGATGCTAATTTCTGTTTGGGATATTTCACAAGTTAAACCAATTTCTAAAGCAATTGAAGCTGCAAATCTTGGTGTGAATCCTTCAGACGATGGAAAAGTTATTAGATTAGTTTTCCCAGCACTAACCGAAGAAAGAAGAAGAGAAGTTGTTAAAGATGTTAACAGATTAACTGAAAATGCAAAAGTTAGTTGCAGAAATGCTAGAAGAGATGTTTTAGATGAATTTAAGAAAATGAAAAAGAATAGTGAACTTACCGAAGATGAACTAGCAAGTTTAGAAAAAGAAGTTCAAAAAACTTTAGATGCTGCTATTGAAAAGATTGAAAAAATGTCTGCGGCTAAAGAAAAAGAAGTTATGGAAATATAACTTTAATACACATAATTTTAACTAGATTTTTCTAGTGAGTTAATGCCACAAATCTTTTGTGGCTTATAATTCTTTTATGGAGTAGTTATGTTAATTAAACAAAAGTTAGATAGTTCAAAATTTCCTAATCACATAGCATTTATTATTGATGGTAATGGTAGATGGGCAAA